>CANJPN010000070.1 GCA_947475855.1 Bradyrhizobiaceae bacterium | reverse complement strand
TAGGATCGGCCGCACCAATTCTCTCGAATTGTTCAAGTTGCAGGACCTGCTCGGCAATTGAATTGCGCCAAGCCTTTTCGCCGATGCGCAATTGCACGGTTTATTATGATGGGGCGGCTGTTCCCAGGTCGTGTCACTCGAATTGGTCGCAGCCCGGCTTGTAGATGAACCGATACGAGATACGAGAATCGCGGCGGTTAAAGCAATTTTTCCGACACAAGCGCACGCGAAGAAGTGACCGTCGCGACACCGTGGATTCGCGGAAATTGCATATGCCCTTCCGGGCCAGAGCCACTACTGGCCGGTGGTTTTTGCCGTTAGCCGGCGTCGGTGAGATTAAACTGAACGGGGATATGTTTCGTTTTGAAATGGATTTCCCGCAAATTGCGATGCGGTCCGAGGCGTTTGCGTTAACGTCAGATTATCCCTTCCGCCATAGCTTGATCGAGATTCGATTACTCAAAGCGCGGCGTGGTCAATGCTCCACAGTTCCTGAATTGCGAAAGGCAACTCGCTTATCAGCGAGTACTCCTCGTTGCTCGGCGATGCCGTCTTGCGGCACCGCACCCGCGTTGCGGAGCATTCCGCGCGCATCGAGGGCGAGGTCGCCAGCCGCGTCAAATCAGAATTCATATCCAACATGAGCCACGAGCTGCGCACGCCGCTCAATACCGTCGTTGGATTCTCGAAGCTGCTGTCCGAGCACGGGCGACGCCACCTCAAGGACGACGAGATCGTCCAATACGCGACGTTGATCCACGATTCTGCAGGGCACCTGCTGGCCGTCATCAACGACATTCTGGACATCTCGAAAATTCAGAGTGGCAAATACACGCTCGATGCCAGCGAGATCGCCCTCGACCAAGTTCTCCAGATCTCCATCGCCTCGCTCGAGTTGATGGCTGCGGAAGCCGGCGTCACTGTTGAAACTGAGATCGCGACCGATCTGCCGATGATCCGCGGCGACAGCGTCAAGTTGCGGCAGGTTTTCACCAACATCATCAGCAACGGGATCAAGTTCACGCGCTCCGGCGGCGTTGTCACGGTCCGCGCCTTCCGCATGCCAGACGGCAGCACGCTGGTCGAGATCGCCGATACCGGCATCGGAATGAGCGAGGAAGACGTCAAGATCGCGCTCACTCCGTTTGGCCAGGTCGACAGTTCGCGCGCTCGCTGGCGCGAAGGCATGGGTCTCGGCTTGCCGATTTCCAAATCGCTGATCGAGCTGCACAGCGGACAACTGAGCATCGTCAGCGAAAAAGATGTTGGGACCACTGTCAGCGTTGTGCTCCCGTCACGCCATTCCGTGACGGCTTTGAACCAGAACGATGATGTCAGGCTTGGCGTTCGAAACGACGAACGTTTCGCACCGGCGATCTGAGAGGCAGACCGATATGCAGCAATCCGCCACCAATGCATCTGTTCCTGCCCGCCAGTCCCGCGGGGCAGATCGCTCGATCGGACGTATCGTCTCGGTAACGGGCTCCAAGGCCATCGTACTTCTGGATGGCTCCTGCGATCAGAATTTCGTTTCTCCCGGTGGCCGGCCAGAAATGGGAACCCTGCTGGCGATCGAGCAGACCCACACGGTCGTGCTCGCTATCGTCTCCGCATTGAGCGTTCCGGTCCCGGCCCAACGCGATGGCGAATCCGAAATCTGGATCGCCGAGCTTGGTCTCGTGGGTGAGCTTTGGCTGCCGAGAGACGGCAAGGCTGGCACTTTCAACCGCGGTGTCACGGTTTATCCGGCTCTGGGCGACCGGGTACGCGTCGCCATCAAGTCAGAGCTCGAACTCGCCTTCTGCGGCGACGGCAAGGCGCAGGTTCGCGTCGGCTGTATCCGCCAGGATTCCAGCATTCCCGCAGTCGTGAAGGTCGACGACCTGCTCGGCAAGCATTTCGCTATCCTCGGTACGACAGGCACCGGCAAATCCTGTACCACTGCGCTCGTGCTGCGCGCGATCCTCGGCGCCAACCCAGCCGCCCATATCGTACTGCTCGATCCGCACAATGAATACGCGACCGCGTTCCCGGAATGGGGCGAGGTGATCAGCCCGCGCAACATGCAACTTCCGTTCTGGCTCCTGACCTTCGAAGAGATAGTCGAGGTGTTGATTGGCGACTCCGGAAATCGCCGGCCGGAAATCGAAATCCTTCAGGACCTGATCCCGCTTTGCAAGAGCCGCTATGCGGCTGGTGCTACGGGCCGCAAGGATACCGGCTTGCGCCGCGGCCTCCTCGATCCCGGCCGGTTCACCGTTGACACGCCGGTGCCCTACCGCATCTCGGACCTCACAAGTCTGATCGACGAGCGCATGGGCAAGCTCGAAAACAAGAAGGATCTCCAGCCATATCGCGTCCTGCGCTCGCGTGTTGACGCTATCAGCCAGGACGCCCGCTACGCATTCATGTTCGGCTCGTTGACTGTGTATGACGGCATGGCGCAGATCCTCGGGCGGATGTTCCGCGTTCCCGTGAACAGCAAGCCGATCACCATTCTGGAATTGACCGGCATCCCCAGCGAAGTGGTCAACGTGGTCGTGTCGGTCCTGTGCCGCATGACGTTCGATTTCGCACTGTGGAGCGAGGGCAAGGTTCCGGTGACGCTGGTGTGCGAGGAAGCGCATCGGTATGTTCCGGCGAACTCGGCGATGGGCTTCGAGCCCGCCAAGCGCGCGATCGCGAAGATCGCCAAGGAAGGCCGCAAATACGGCGCTTCGCTCTGCATCGTGACGCAGCGGCCGGCGGAAATCGATCCAACGATCCTGTCACAATGCAACACGGTGTTCGCGCTGCGCATGTCCAACGACCGCGACCAGGCGATCGTAGCCTCGGCGGTGTCCGATACCGGCTCAGGTCTTCTTGAATTCCTGCCGGCACTTGGCCAACGCGAAGCGATTGCGTTCGGCGACGGCGTGGCGCTGCCAGTCCGCATCAAGTTCGACGAACTCAGGAAGGAGTGCCTCCCGCGCAGTTCGACGGCCCGGTTCTCGGAGGCCTGGCAGGCTTCGGTCGGCGACGAAAACTTCCTCGAGCAGGTGGTCGAGCGGTGGCGCAGCGCGGGTCTGGGCGCGGGAGATGGCAATGCTCAGAACATGGCGATGTTCATCGACGCGATGGGTATCGCTCCGACTGAAGCCGACGTTCGCGCTCCAGCTCCGATGGAACAGCGGATGCCGGTCGATGAGCGTCCTGCACCACGTCAGCGCGAGTTGATGCCGCAAGCCCAAGCCGCTCAACCTGCGACCAGGCCACCCGTCCAAGAGCAGCCGGCACACGGCCAGCAGCAGCAGCTTGCTTCGCCGAGCCAACGTCCACAGCAACAACCCGGTGCCCCTGGCGCACCGGCTGGCAGCCCGCTGGGTGGGCAGGCCGGCGGCCTGATCCGGCGTCAGCCGGTTGCAGCACCCCAACAACCTGCAGTTCGCCCCGCTGAACCAGCGCCGGCAGCCTCTGGAACGGCGAACACGTTCCGCAATCTGCGCGACCGGCTCTCTCAGCGCCGCTGATCCGGTAAAGCGCTGCAGGGGGAGGGATCTCGATCCCGCCGTGCAGCGCTCCACGTTCCCGCTTGAAGCTCATCTGCTTTCATGCAGAACGATCAGGGGCTATCGGTTGCATCTCAACCTGAGCTGATCTCGTTGCCGCCACCACCAATGGCCCGGTAAACGCAAACCATGTTTGATCGCCGCCCGATGCTCTGGGCACCGATCAATGTATTGTGCCGGCAGGGCGCACTTGTTTTTGCTTGACGGAATGGTCGTGCCGCGACCTCTACTCAAACGTCGTCTAGCATCCATATCCCGAAGTTCGCCATCTTGTCGGGCACACGTGGAATGAACTTTGCGTTCTGAAGGATGCTAGAAGAGCCAATCTGCGCGTGTGATTCAGATCGAGAAGGCCGTAGGTCAAGTCGACCGGAACAGGTGCAGCGGGCTTCCCGAACATCACGCGACCGGTACACCTGAGGAAATCATGACTGCCATATTCCCCGTCATCCTGTCAGGCGGCTCCGGCACGCGACTGTGGCCGCTGTCCCGCGCCATGTATCCCAAACAGTTCATCCGCTTCTTCAGCGGACAGAACGAAAGTTTTCTCGGCGCGACACTGAAGCGGCTGGCGGCGAGCAGCGGTTTCGAGAAACCGCTGCTTCTGTGCAACAACGACCATCGCTTCCTGATCAAGCAGGAAGTGGACAGCGCAGGCATCACTGTGCGCGCCATCATCCTCGAACCAGTCGCCCGCAACACCTGCGCCGCACTCGCGGTCGCCGCGCTCGAAATAGCGCGGGACAATCCGGACGGTGTGATGGTGGTGATGCCATCCGACCACGTGATCAAGGACACGACACGCTTCATCGACGCCGTGCGGCGCGCGGCTGCTGTAGCGGAAACCGGGCGCTTGGCGCTGTTCGGAATCAAGCCGAACGAGCCTCACACCGGTTACGGCTATATCCGGCAAGGCGAACCGATCGCTGCTTCGAAAGGCGGCGCCTTCCAGGTCCATTCGTTCGTGGAGAAGCCCGACCGGAAGAAGGCGGAGAAGTATCTCGCCGACGGCGGCTATTTCTGGAATAGCGGTATCTTCGTGCTGCATGTCCGGACCTTCCTCGACGAACTGAGCCGGCTCGCGCCGTCGGTGATCGAAGCCGCGCGCAATGCTTTGGCCAAGGTGGAATCCGATCTTGGATTCCTGCGGCTGGACAAGCCGAGCTTCGCAGCGGCACCGTCGATTTCAGTCGATTACGCGATCATGGAGAAGACCTCGCTCGCGGTCATGCTGCCGATCGATGTCGGTTGGAACGACATCGGCTCCTGGTCCTCGCTGTGGGATATCGCGCCGCGCGATGCCAACGGCAATTCGGTCAACGGCGACGCGGTTCTGCTCGACACGCGCAATTGCTACGTCCACAGCGAACGCAGTCTCGTGGCCACGATAGGCCTGGAAAATCTCGTCATCGTGGACACGCCGGACGCGCTGCTGGTGGCGGACAAGTCGCGAACCCAGGACGTATCGGCGATCGTCGCGAGCCTGAAGAAGTCGAACCGGAAGGAGCAGGAACAACACCTGCGGAACTACCGCCCCTGGGGCTACTTCGAGACATTATCCATTGCCGGGCGTTTCCAGGTGAAGCTGCTGCATGTCACGCCCGGTGCGAAGCTGTCTTTGCAGATGCACCATCACCGCTCCGAGCACTGGGTCGTCGTGCAGGGAACGGCAAAGGTGGTCGTTGGCGACAGCGAGAAGCTCGTCCGCGAGAATGAGAGCGTCTACATCTTCGCGACGCAGTGGCACAGGCTCGAGAACCCCGGCAAGGTTCCATTGGAGCTGATCGAAGTGCAGATCGGTACCTACCTCGGCGAGGACGACATCGTCAGGACGGACGACGACTACAATCGCTCCGCTGAGGAAACGAAGTAAAGGCGAGCACGAAAATGCCGGCAGGTTTTGAAGCCGCCGGCATCGGGAATGTTCAACCAGTGACCGATTAGAACGGCAGCGCGACGGATCTGATTTCGCCCTTCGCATTCTCGACCCGCAGCAGAATTTGGCGGCGGCCACTCTTCCTGACCTTGTCGATTCGCTCGACCAGATCCTGAACCGACGTAACCGCCTCGTCCTGAGCCTCGACGATGACGTCGCCGGCCTTCAGTTCGCGGCGTGACGCCTGGCTATCGGCCTCGACCTCGAGCACTGCGATGCCCTTCACCGTGTCCTTCAGGCCGTGCTTCTTGCGGAAGTCGTCATTCAGGGGCGAGAGCGTCATCCCCATCAGCTTACGCTCGGTGGATTTGTCGCCACCGACCTCCGCCGCCGGCGTCGGATCATCTTCCGCGAGCCTGCCTACGACCACCTTGACGGTACGGCGCTGGCCTTTGCGCAGCAGTTCCACATTGACGCTCTTGCCCACGGCCGTCTGGGCCACCACGCGAGGCAGACTGCGCATCGCCGTGATTTCCTGGCCGTCGAACTTGACGATGACGTCGTCTGTCTCGATGCCTGCGGTGGCGGCCGGGCCATTCCGGGCGACGCTGGCGACATGTGCGCCAGTGTTCTCCTTCAATCCCAGTTGCAGGGCGAGTTCGTCGGTCACAGTTGCGAGGCGCACGCCAAGCCAGCCTCGGCGCACCTCGCCGTACTGCTTGAATTGATCGATGATGTTCACGACGGTGTCGGCAGGAACCGCAAAGCCGATGCCGATCGACCCGCCCGTGGGCGAAATGATCGCTGTGTTCACGCCGACGACGTCGCCGTCCATGTTGAACAGCGGACCGCCCGAATTGCCTTTGTTGATGGCCGCATCGGTCTGGAGATAGTCGTCGTAGGGTCCGGAGTTGATGTCCCGGGCCTTGGCCGAAATGATGCCGACGGTGACCGAACCGCCCAAGCCGAACGGGTTGCCGATCGCCATCACCCAGTCGCCGACCTTGATGGCCTCTGAGCTGCCGAACTTCACCGCGGGCAACGGCTTCTTTGGGATCACCTTCAATAGCGCGATGTCGGTCTTGGGGTCACGGCCGACGACCTTCTCCACCTTCAGCTTGCTGCCGTCGGCAAAGTTGGCGACGATCTCGTCGGCCCCTTCAATGACGTGCACGTTTGTGACGATCAGGCCTTCCTTACCGTCGATGACGAAGCCGGAACCAAGCGAGGAGACCTTGCGTTCCGGCCCACCGCCTTTGCCGGACTTGAAGAAGTCGTCGAAGAATTCTTCGAATGGCGATCCCTTGGGCACGCGCGGAAGTGCGCCGCCGGACGAGCCCTTGACTGTTTGGCTGGTCGAGATGTTGACAACGGCCGACTGCAGGCGCTCGGCGATCGGTGCCACGGACTGCGGCCCGCGCGACTGGGCAATGGCGCGACCGCCTTCGAGCGCAATCGTGCCGGTGAGCGCCAATCCAAGCAGGCATGCGGCCCATACCAAGCCTCGCGGGCTCGGCCGGGATGTCTGTCGGTCCGGCATCATGAGGCGGTCTCCGGGTGAAAAAGCGGTGCCCGAGGGGCTAAACGACGGCTCGACAGATTCAGACCGACTGCATCCCCGTGTCAACGCTTCTTGATGCCATCGAGGATGGGTTCGACGAGATGTTCGCGATGGTCGAGGATTTGGCTGCAACTCAAGAGATGCACCTCCGCACCTTATCCTCGAACCAGCCAGACAATTCCCACGCCCAACGCTATCGCGACCAGTCCCGACATTCTCAACGCCTGTTGTGGCGTTGCTGCGGCAGCCGCAAGCAATCTGAGCCCGGCCGATGGAGCCAAGGACCAGATCAGGCCTTCGATGACCAGCACGAGGCCGAGGCCGACGGCGAGATCGGTCATTTTCTGGCTTGGCCCGCTTGACCCAATGGATTGTTGAAATAGCGGAAGAACTCGCTGTCCGGCGAGAGCACCATCCGCGTCCCCTTGTTGGCCGTCATCGAGGTATCATAGGCCTGCATCGAGCGATAGAAGGCGAAGAAGTCGCGCGACGCTTCATCCTTGCCGAAGGCATCGGCGAAGATGCGGTTACGCTCGCCGTCACCCTCGCCGCGAAGCTGCTCGGACTTGCGGGTCGCCTCGGCCGTCAATACCGTGACTTCGCGGTCAGCCTCTGCGCGGATGCGGTTTGCGCCGGCGGCACCTTCAGCACGGAACTCGGCCGCTTCGCGTTCGCGCTCGGCCTTCATCCGGGCGAACACGCTCTGCGAGTTCGGCCGTGGCAGGTCGGCGCGCTTGATGCGGACGTCGACGACCTCGATGCCGAACTCCTTGCCTTCTTCGTTCACCTGGCGCGCGATGCGCTTCATCAGGTCCTCGCGCTTGTCGCGCACGACATCCGCGAAGGTCGCATTGCCGAGGACACGGCGCATCGAGCTGTCGACGATTGGTCCCAGCGTCGAGCGCACGTTCTGCGTGCTGCGGACGGTCTGGTAGAACTTCAGCGGCAGTACGATGCGGTAGCGCGTGAAGGCATCTACGACGAGACGCTTCTGGTCCGACACCGTGACTTCCTGCGGCGCCGTATCGAGGTCGAGGATGCGCTTATCGAAATACTCCACCGTCTCGACACCTGGGATTTTCCAGTTCAAGCCGGGCGAGGTGATGATGTTACGCGGATCGCCGAACCGCAAGACGATCGCTTGCTGGTTCTGATGGACGATGAACAGCGAGGAATAGGCGGCGGCAGCCGCCGCGCCAAGCAACAACAGGACTGCAGCGAAAAACGTGCGCATTATTTCTATCCCCTCACTTCTTCTGCTGCAGCTGGTCGAGCGGGAGGTAGGGAACGACACCCTGCCCGTTCTTGTTGTCGAGGATGATCTTGTCGGCGCCGCCCATCACCCGCTCCATGGTCTCGAGATACATACGCCGGCGTGTGACCTCGGGCGCCTTGACGTACTCCTCGTAGACCTTGAGGAAGCGTGAGGTCTGGCCGAGCGCCTCGGCAACGGTCTGCTGTTTGTAGCCTTCGGCCTCGAGCTGGATGCGCTCAGCCGCGCCTCGCGCCTCGGGAACCTTCTGGTTGGCGTAGGCCTGCGCCTCGTTCTTGAGCCGGTCACGGTCCTGGCGGGCCGCCTGGACGTTGCGGAAGCTCTCGATGACCTCGTTGGGCGGGTCGACCTTCTGGAGTTGGACCTGATCGACGCGAACACCGGTGCCGTAAACGTCCAGAACGCCCTGAATGAGCTTCTGCACCTCCTGCTCGATCTTCTGGCGCGCTTCAGTGAGCATCGGCTGCAGCTCGGTCTGGCCGACGACCTCGCGCATGACGCTCTCGGCGACTTCGACGACGGTGTTCTCGGGCGCTTCGATGTTGAACAGATACTGCTCGACGCCGAGCTTGCCTGTCTTCGGATCGCGGTCAGGGCGGATGCGCCAGTAGACCGTGAAGTTAACGTCGACGATGTTCTCGTCGCCGGTCAGCATCAGGCTCTCTTCGGGGTGATCGCGCAGGGCGCCGGTGCTGCCGCGTATCGATGGGCGGGTGCCGACTTGGGTGATGCGCTGCTGAAGGACACGCGGCAGGCGCACTTCCTCGATGGGGTAGGGCCAGCGCAGGTGAAGCCCCGGCGGCTCGGTTCGCGCGAACTGGCCGAAGCGCAGAACCACGCCCTGCTCATCCGGCTTGACCTGGAATGTGAAAGCATAAAAACCGACGGCCGCCATGCCAAGAAGGGCAAGCAGGCCGAACAGTGGGGCCGGAAGACCTGGGCCGGGCATCACTTGTTTCAAGCGATCCTGTCCGCGCTTCAATATATCTTCTAGATCCGGCGGCTGGTTGCCGCCGCCGCCACCGCCGCCTTGGCCCCATGGGCCACCCCCGCCGCCGCTTTTCCAGCCGCCACCGCCGCCGCCACCACTGCCGCCGCCGTTCTGATTATTCCAAGGCATCCGTCGAGCCTTCCTTCGCAGGGATAGTCCGCCGGGCGCTTCGCTGGCGCCCGAATGACGAGAACTCATTTCGAGTGGCGATTGACCTGCAACGCAGGACAATGCCCCAGACGATCAACAACGACTAAGGGCAGCGCGGCTCGGCTCGTGACCGAGCGCTGCGACACCCCTATTGCAATGCCGTTGCACAACCGAGCTTCCTAGGCCGATTCGGCCTCGGATGGAGACACGCCGCACTTATAGCGGCGCCCCCCAGGCAGCGCAAACCGCAACCAGCACATTGGTAGCCCTCCAGGCTGGTTCAAGCCCAGGGGATTGAACGTGGATGATTAAGTCCGCCCTATCCGGTCGTAAATCATCAGGATTGCTGCGTAGTCGTCCTTGGGACCTTGCGGGATCGGTTCTTCCGAGACGAGGCGCCAGAGGATCGGGTCGAGGTCGGGAAACGTTGTATCTCCGGGCGGCGTCGCACGGATACGGGTGAGATACACCCGATCGGCCTTCGGTAGGGCAGATGCATAGATTTCGCCGCCGCCGATTACGAGAACCTCGTCGCTGCCCCGGCGGATGGCATGGGCCTTCGCAATGGCCAGCGCTTGATCCAGGCTGGGGACCGTTTCGGCGCCTTCCACATGGAATGACCGGTCGCGGGTGATAATGATATTATCTCTTCCATCCAATACTTTAGGCAGGGATTGGAAGGTCTTCCTGCCCATGACGACCGGCTTGCCCATGGTCAACGCACGGAACCGTTTGAGGTCGGAGGGCATCCGCCAAGGCATAGTGCCGGCGTTGCCGATCACTCCATTCTCGGCCGCGGCCACGATGATCGAAATCCTCATATGATAGTGCAACCTCGCGCGCTTTCATTTCGGAACGGCCTCGACTATCAATCAGCGCGCTCCATCTTTCTTCTTACAGGTCCCGACATGACCGCGAAACACCCGACGCCCAAGCCCGGCGTGCTCGATATCACGGCCTATGTGCCGGGCGAGCATTCGCTGGCCAGCGGCCTGAAGCCGATCAAGCTGTCTTCAAACGAGACGCCACTCGGTCCATCGCCGAAGGCCAAGGCCGCCTATCTCGAAGTCGCCAACGAACTCGAGCTTTATCCGGACGGCGGAGCAACGCCGCTGCGCAAAGCGATTGCGAGCGCGTACGGGCTCAATCCGGATCGCATCGTATGCGGCGCGGGGTCCGACGACCTGTTGAGCCTGCTTGCGCGGGCCTATCTGGGACCGGGCGACGAGGGTCTTTATACGACGCACGGATTCCTCGTCTATCCGATCGCAATCCTGGCGTGCGGCGCGACACCGGTCGTTGCACCTGAGATCAAGTACACCGCCGATGTCGACGAACTCTTGAAGAAGGTGACCCCCCGCACCAAAGTCGTGTTCCTGGCGAACCCGAACAACCCGACCGGCACCTATGTGCCGTTCCAGGAAGTCCGCCGGCTGCGTGAAAAATTGCCTTCGGACGTGCTGCTGGTGCTGGATGCGGCCTATGGCGAGTACGTGCGGCGCAACGACTACGAAATGGGCCTCGAACTCGTCGCGACGACCGAAAACACCGTGATGACGCGGACTTTTTCCAAGATTCACGGACTGGCGTCACTGCGGCTGGGCTGGTGCTATTGCCCAGCCGCGATTGCCGACGTGCTGAACCGCATTCGCGGCCCGTTCAACGTTTCCGGTCCATCGATTGCGGCCGGGGTTGCAGCGATCGAGGACAAGCGGCACGTCGAACGGTCGGTTGAGCACAACGAGCGCTGGCTCACGTGGCTGCTCGCGGAGTTGCCGAAGCTGGGGCTCGAGGTAACGCCGTCGGTCGGCAATTTCCTGCTCATCCACTTCGCGAAGGGCGACAAGAAGAAGGGGGCGGCGGCGGCCGACGAGTTCCTGAAGTCGCGGGGGATTATTTTGCGCCGCGTGGCAGGCTACGGCCTGCCTGATTGCCTGCGCATGACCGTCGGCACCGAAAGCGACAACCATGCGGTGGTCGCGGCTCTTGGCGATTTCCTCAAACAGGCCGCGTGATGGCTGAGGGACCCCCATTGTTCCAGCGCGTGGCGCTGATCGGCATCGGACTGATCGGCTCGTCGATCAGTCACGCGATGCGCCGAAGAGGTCTTGCGCGGGAGATCGTCGGCTATGCCCGCACGCCCGCGACGCGTGCAACTGCAGTGCGGTTGGGACTGATTTCGCAGGCTTTCGAAAGCGCGGCGGACGCAGCGGCAGGGGCCGATCTGATCATTCTGTGCTCCCCCGTAGGTGTCTACGGCGCGATCGCCCAGGAAATCGCGCCTCGGCTCGCCAGGGGCGCAATCGTGACCGATGTCGGCTCCGTCAAGGGCGCCGTCGTCCGAGACGTCGGCCCGCATATCCCGGACGGCGTGCATTTCGTGCCGGGGCACCCTATCGCGGGCACCGAGTATTCCGGGCCGGAATCCGGTTTTGCGACGCTGTTCGACAACCGCTGGTGCATCCTGACGCCGCCCGATGGTACGGATGCCGCCGCGACGGGACGTCTGCGCGCGCTGTGGGAAGCGATGGGTTCGAACGTCGAAATCATGACGCCGGAGCATCACGACATGGTGCTGGCGATCACCAGCCACGTGCCGCACCTGATCGCGTTCAATATCGTGAACACGGCGGCGCACCTCGGCCGCGTGACCGACAGCGAAGTCATCAAGTTTTCGGCTGGCGGCTTCCGGGATTTCACGCGCATTGCATCGTCCGATCCCACGATGTGGCGCGACGTGTTCCTGAACAATCGCGAGGCGGTCATCGAGATGCTCGGCCGCTTCGCCGAAGATCTTTCGCATTTGCAGCGCGCGATCCGCTATGGCGATGGCGATACGCTGTTTCGGCTTTTCACGGAGGCGCGGGAGGTCCGCAAGGGCGTGATCCAGGCCGGACAGGACACGGCGGCGCCGGATTTCGGACGCGGCGGCGGGATGACACCTGCGTCGAAGGCTTGATCGACAACCGAGCGGTGCCAGAGTTGCAACGAGAAGCCGTTCAAGCGGAAGGAGAGCGCGGAACTCCGCTCTGGATCTTCGGATACGGATCGCTGATGTGGCGGCCGGGCTTCGAGTTCGAGGAGGCGTTACCCGCCCGCGTGGAAGGCTGGCGCCGCGGTTTCTACATCTACTCGACGCATCACCGCGGAACACATGCGCGGCCGGGCCTCGTGCTGGGACTGGATCGAGGCGGAGCTTGTGGGGGCGTCGCTTTTCGCATCGCACCAGATCGCGCCGCGACGACACTGGGTTATCTGCGAGCGCGTGAGCAGATCAACGGCGTCTATCGAGAGCAGACGATTTCAGCTCGGCTCGAGGATGGCACCGGGCGGCGGGTCCGCGCAATCGCCTTCGTAGCCGAGCGGACGCACCCGAGCTATGCGGGGCAACTGCCACTGACCACCCAGATCCGATTGATCCGTGGTGCGTCTGGGATATCCGGACCCAATCTGCACTATCTCATCAACACTGTGCGTCAACTCGATGCATTGGGTGTGAGGGAGCAGGAGTTGTCGCGGCTGCTCGTGCTGGCGGGGCCCCATATCTGCCGCAAGGAAGCTGCCCACTATCTGCACCGCACCACCCAAGCCCTCGTGCATCATTGCCTTGCGAACAGGGTGAAGGTGCCTTTGATGCGCAAAGGCGAGCGCCGCCGTTTCACGCACCGGATTCAAATGGCGGAATGGGCACGTCCTTCGAAGGGTTAGGGCATCTACGTATGCCCAGACCAAAGGCAGTGCAGGGCTGGCGACTTTCCTGCGGCCATGAATAGATCATACTGAGACCCCCGCACGGATGAGGTTGCCAGTGAGCCCAGAAGGTATGCGGTAGATGAAAATTCTCGTGACCGGTGCCAATGGTCACCTCGGCGCCAATCTGGTTGCGGAGCTTATCGGCCGTGGCCATACCGTTCGCGGGTCCGTCCGGGGATTGCGCGATCCCGCACGCGCCGATCATCTCCGGGCGCTGGGTCCGGTGGAGCTTGTCGAGGCTGATCTGGATCAGCCCGACAGTCTCACGGCCGCGATGAGTGGGCAGGATGCCGTACTGCATGCGGCCGCGGTCTATGCGCTCCACGCACCGGGGCGGGAGGACGAAATCATTCGCGCCAGCGTGCACGGCACCGAGGCAGCGCTTCGCGCCGCGCACAAAGCCGGGGTGAAGCGCGTCATCATGACGTCCTCTGTGGTAGCGCTTCCGCTCGCACTGCCGGGCGGGCGCGCAGTCGCGGAGAGCGAATGGGCCTTGGACACTCGCGTGCCCTACGTGCGGGCGAAGACCGAGGGTGAAAAGCGAGCCTGGCAGCTTACCTCGGAGCTCGACCTCGATTTCGCGACGGTGTTGCCGGGCGCATGCGGAGGCCCCGGCTTCCAGCGCAATACGCCGACGATCGATTTCATCGAGACGATCATGAAGGGCGCTTTCCAGTTCGGCGCGCCGCCGTTCAATTACCCTTACGTCGATGTCCGCGATGTCGCCCGCGCGCATCGGATGGTAATCGAGAGCGGCGCGAAGGGTCGCTTCATCGCGATCAACGACCGGCAGCCTTCGATGACCGAAATCGCCCAGACGATGCACTCGATCGATCCCAAGATCCCACGGCCATTGATGACGCTGCCGCCTTTCGTACTCGCGGCGTTGCCGCTCCTGGACACGATCAACAGTCTCGTCAGTAAAGCACCGAAGTCGATGACGCCGGAGCTGGCTGGCATGCTCAAGGGCCGCGTCTGGAACATCTCTAATGAGAAGATCAACCGCGAGATCGGCTGGTCGCCCGAGATCAGCATCAAGCAGAGCTTGGCCGATACGATCAGCAGCATTCGCGCGCGAGACGGAGCGGCGCAGTCGTAACCCAGCAGGGCCGTCCGACACCGCGCTTGGCCTCCCACAATTGACTTGCGACGAACTGCGTGTTTCGCAGGGCGCAAGTTGCGCAAGATGGGGCGGATGACGGAAAGCTCGATGACCGAGGCGATCGAAGGCGACTACGACACCATCATTGTTGGCGCTGGCTCCGCGGGATGCCTGCTGGCGAACCGGTTGAGCGAAGACCGCAGCCGGCGTGTCCTGCTTTTGGAGGCGGGCGGGGATGACAACTGGCTTTGGTACTACGTGCCGGTCGGCTATCTCTATTCGATCGGCAATCCGCGCTCGGACTGGATGTTCAAGACGGAGCCGGAAGAAGGTCTCAACGGCCGCAGCCTGCCGTTTCCGCGCGGTAAGGTGATCGGCGGATCGTCCGCTATCAACGCGATGATCTACATGCGCGGACAGGCAGCGGACTACGACAACTGGCGCAACATGGGCCTGCCCGGCTGGGGCTGGGACGACGTGCTGCCGTACTACAAGCGGCACGAAGACTATTTCGCAGGTGCGAGCGCCACCCATGCCACGGGCGGTGAGTGCCGCGTCGAGCCGCAGCGCGTGTCGTGGCCGCTGCTCGATGCTTTTCGGCAAGCAGCCGGGCAGACCGGCATTCCTTTGCGGGACGACTTCAACAACGGCACCAATGAGGGCTCGTCCTTCTATCACGTCACGCAGCGCCGCGGCGTGCGATGGACATCCGCGCGGGGGTTCCTGAAGCCCGTTCTCGGGCGGCGCAATCTGCGGCTCGAAACGGGCTGCCTTGTCGAACGGATACATGTCGAGCAGGGACGAGCGGCGGGCGTGAGCTGGCGGCAGGGTGGCGACGTGCGGCGCGCGAATTCGCGCGGTGAAGTCATTCTAGCGGCCGGATCGATCGGCTCGCCGCATCTGATGATGGCGTCTGGGATCGGTCCGGGCGCCCATCTTTCGGAGCATGGGATCACCACGGTGCACGAACTTCCCGGCGTCGGGCAGAACCTTTCTGATCATCTCCAGGTGCGGCTCATTCACAGGATCACCGGCGCGCGCACTCTCAACACGGTCTACCACTCGATGCTGGGGCGGCTTGGCATGGTGGCGAGTTACGCTCTATTGCAGCGGGGACCGCTGACGATGGCGCCGGCACAGCTCGGCCTTTATGCTCGATCCGACCCTTCACAGCCCCGTGCCAATGTCCAGTTTCACGTGCAGGCGCTTTCGCTAGACCGCTGGGGAGCGCCTCTGCATGATTTCCCAGCGTTCACGACCAGCGTTTGCAACGCGCATCCAACGAGTCGTGGTTGGGTGAAGCTCGCTGGGCCCGACATCTCGACGCCGCCGCGGATCAAGCCGAACTACCTGGCGACGGAGCAGGACCGCCGTGTGCTGCTCGATGCGGTACGCCTCGCGCGTCACATCGTGGGACAGCCGGCGCTCTCGCGCTTCACGCCACAGGAGATCCTCCCGGGGGATCCGGACGGAGGCAGCGACGCGGGTCTCCTGAAGGCCGCCGGAGATATCGCCACGACGATCTTCCATCCGGTCGGGACCGCGAAAATGGGCACCACCAGCGACGCCGGTGCGGTAGTGG
Source organism: Bradyrhizobiaceae bacterium (assembly GCA_947475855.1). Classification (GTDB taxonomy): domain Bacteria; phylum Pseudomonadota; class Alphaproteobacteria; order Rhizobiales; family Hyphomicrobiaceae; genus CAMDPA01. The sequence goes on along the minus strand of CANJPN010000070.1, from coordinate 577 downwards.
ATCAGCGGCTCAGGGTTCGGGGGATCACAGGCCTCAGGGTTGCTGATGCTTCAATCATGCCGACGATCACGTCCGGCAATACGGCGGCACCGACGATGATGATCGCCGAGAAGGCAGCCGCGATGATCATCGAAGACGAACGGCGCTAGTGTGGCGTCGCGCCTTGATTGACTGATGGGTGCGGCCAGGATGGTGTCAAGTAAGGCGTGATGAACGCCACACTAAGCATATGATTTATCTAGTGGCCCTTGAACTAGTGGCCCTTGTGTCGCGCCAAAATCGAACCCGGTCGCGGCCATGATACGCTTTTTGGCGCGACGGGCCACTAGAGCAGTATGCGATCATGTGCGAACGCCGGGGCGACCGAATGATCGGATCATGCTCTGTCGGGCTCAGAAGCCGCACCGATCAGGAGAACCCGAAATGGCCATGACGTTCAGGGTAGAGCTAGTTTGGAAGGGGGAGAGCGGCGAGGAAGCCCAGAATGGGGCTTCGTCGATCTATCTCACCAAGGACGGGCGGGTGGTGCTGCAGGGAAGGTCCGTCTCCCAGCAGGATCGAGCGGAGCTCGAGCTAC
>CANJPN010000069.1 GCA_947475855.1 Bradyrhizobiaceae bacterium | reverse complement strand
GCCCGCCGGAATGGAAGGGCTGTTGAGCTGAGATTTCCTGCTTGAGCGGAGGTTCGCCAGCCCGGGTATGCTTCGTAGGGCGGGTTGGGTCACTCGGCCGTAACCGTCTGCGACCGAGAATTGGCGGATTGCGCGTCGCTGATCAGCTCTACGCGACCGTGGCGAACGCTGGCCGTTCGGCAGAGGAAAGTGCTGGGTGATCCGTTGATCAGCCGCGAGGGCGCTCGAGGCTCAGGCCATCAGCCCCGCGGCGTGTTCCCAATCGCTTCGGCCGATAGCGACCACATCCGCCACGATGCGGGCCATTGCCGGCCCGAGCAGAAACCCATGCCGATAAGCGCCGTTGACATGGATCGTGCGCCCTTGGACCACTACGCGAGGGACATTGTCGGGGAACGCAGGACGGACGCCAGCGGATGTCTCGAGAATCTCAGCTTCCCCGAAAGCGGGCGTCAGCGCATACGCCATTCCGAGCAGTTCCAACGCGGAGCGCACTGTCATCGGGCTGGGATCTTCGCTTTCGATCACGGTTGCGCCGACGAGATGAACGCCGTCGCCCCACGGCACGATGTAAAGCGGAAACCGAGGATGCAGAAGTCGCACCGGACGCTTCAAAGAAACATCCCGCGCCCTGACCAGCAGCCTTTCCCCGCGCACGCCGCGCAACGTCGGCAGTGCTTCCCGGGCGCCGAGACCGCGGCAGTCGATCGTGAAGTCGGTCTCCGGCCCACCTGCCTGCCAGCTCTCGCCTAGCCACACCTCGGCGCCGGCTTGCTTTGCAGATTCCAGCAAAGCTGCGAGCGCGGCAGGCGTTCGCATGTGGGCTTCTTCGGCGAACAACAGCCCCGACCTGAAACGCCCTGCGAGATCAGGTTCGATTTCGTCTATGCGCGCGCCGTCGACGGCGATGTGCCCTGGTGCAAGCCGCGCGAACCGCTTCAGCTCGGATAGGTCACGGGACTGGGCGACGACGAGCGTGCCCGCAGTGACGATTCCGGGGAACGCATCGAGCCACATCGGCAGACAAGCGATACCAGCGTCGCGCACGATGGGCTCGGCAGCTTCAGCTTCGCACCATGGCGCCAGCATCGCGCCTGCAAGGCGGCTCTGCGCATTCGCGAACGGTTCAGCCGACGCTTCGAACAGCCGGACGCGATGCCCTGCGCGTGCAAGCGTGAGGGCTTGCCACAGGCCGAATATGCCGGCCCCGGCGATATCAATTTTGAGCTTGTCAGCCATCCGAACCATTCCTTGTCGCTCAATCTCCGAGCGCTACGCCTTCGCGTCGGGGATCAGCACCGCCTTCGAGCCGATGGCCAGGCCGCGCCACGATGATGTGGGTGCCCGACGTCATCGCATCGATACGCACCTCGTGGCCCAATGCCTTCATCTGCAGCGGCAGGAGCGATCCGGCGAGGTCCCGCTCGATTTCCAGCGGTCCGTTCCGACTACCGAAGTTGGGAAGGTCGGCTGCGGCCTGTGCATCGAGCTTCCAATCGATCAGGCCAATCAACGATTTCAAGACGTACAGCGGGATGCGGCTGCCGCCGGGCGATCCCAGCACCGCGAACAACTGCCCGTTGGGATCGAGAACGATGGTCGGCGCCATCGAGCTGCGCGGGCGCTTTCCAGGTTCTGGAGCGTTCGCGATCGGCCGGCCTTCCCCGTCATGGGTGCGGAACGAAAAATCGGTGAGTTGATTGTTGAGAAGGAAGCCTTCGGCCATCAGGCCCGAGCCGAAGCCTGCTTCGATCGAACTCGTCAGGGCGACGGCGTTGCCCGCGGCATCGACGACCGAGAGGTGCGTGGTCCCTGCGATTTCGTTGGTCGCATCGATGCCCGCGCGTTTCTCTGATGCGCCCGGTGGAAGTCCCGGGGCCGCGCGTCCCGGCGCTCTCCCTTCCATGATCAATCGACCGCGCTCGTTGAGATACGACGGCGCGGTAAGGCCGCGCGGAACCTTGACGCGGTCGGGGTCTGCAACCCAATGATCCCTGTCCGCATAAGCAAGCCTTTGGGCCTGGGCGATGAGATGCACAGCGGGTGCTGCCATTGGCGTCGCGCCGACGCTGCGAGGTGCCAACGCTCCTAGCGTCATGATCGTGGCAAGTCCGCCGGAGGATGGCGGGCCCATGCCGCAGATGCGGTATCGGCGATAGGCGCCGCATTCGACGGGGCGCTCAATTGCTGTGTATTCAGCGATGTCGTCCGCCGAAAGTGTTCCGGGACGTCCATGCCCGCCGGATGCGACAGCGTCGACGATGCTTTGGGCCAAAGGCCCTTTGTAGAGGGCGACCGGACCTTCCTCGCCGATCCGACGCAGGACTTTGGCGTAAGCGGGATTGGCCAGCATATCGCCAACGGCGCGCGGCTTACCTGCAGCGTCGAAGAAATAGGCACGAGCTGCTGGGGAGAAGTGCTCTGCCCCGCGCTCCGCCAACAGTCCATTGAGCCGTCGGGAGACCGCAAATCCCCCCTCGGCAAGTTTGATGGCCGGCTGGAACAGCTCTCGCCACGCGATTTTCCCGTGCGTGGCGTGGGCACGGGCCAGCATTGCAACGAGCCCTGGCACGCCCACGCTTTCACCGCTGTTGACGACCTCCCAGAAGGGCCGCGGCCGGCCATCCGGTGTCAGGAATACATTCGGCGTGATCTTGCGCGGCGCGGTCTCGCGTCCGTCATAGCTGTTGAAACGCTTGGCGCTGGCATTCCAATGCAAGAGAAAACCGCCACCGCCGATGCCCGAAGACTGCGGCTCCACGAGATTGAGGACGAGTTGAGCCGCTATTGCAGCGTCCGTCGCACTGCCGCCGGCGCGCAGTACCGCGAGCCCCGCCTCCGACGCATGCGGATTGGCCGCCACCATCATATGCCGCTTTGCTGTCACGAGCACCTTGGGCTCGAGGCCGACAGCACCATCGGTCTCAAGGGCGCGCTGAGCGTTGCTACCAGGACTGCCAAGTGCGAACGCGACCGCGAATGCGCATGCCGACAGCAAAGCGGCACGGCATAAAATCTTCGGGTGAGAACGTCTGGTCACGGGTGGGTGTGTCACGAGGGAAGGTTTCGGTTAGCCGAAGCCTAGCGCCTGTTGGCGTGCGGCGGAAGGTTGCGATGCCCACAGGCGCTATTGCCGCAGATGGTCTGAGCCTCGCGTCACGAGCTCGATCATTCGGGCGCGGACGTCCGGCAGGGTCTCACCCGCCGGGGTCAGAACTCTTGCTTCGAGAAAATGGCCAGCCAGGATGAACGCATCCTTCAGGTCCTGCGCGGTGACGCCTGCTGCCGCATTGCCGTCGCGGATGAAGGAGGGTAGTTGCAGCAACTTGTCCCGGTAGGGCTCGCCGGCCGAGGCCGATACGGCGCGGCCCGAGCGTGGTGAGACGTAGATCAGGTTGTCATTGGATCCGGTCGATGCGCACTGCGACAGGTCGAGCCCGAAGCCCAGTTCGTCCAGCAGCGACAGTTCCCACCTCGCGTAGAGTGCGGGCCAAACGCTGGGATCGTCGATGAAGGACAACACGAACATCGTGATTTCATAGAGGTTCGGTGCGGGATCGCGTTCCGGCAGGAGCCTGGCCATTGTCGTGATCGTAGAAAGTCCAGCGAGCGCCTTCGCGTCGCTCATCGCTTCGGCCCCGTAGCCTCGCCGCAACTCCACAGCGATGTGGCCGAGCTGGTCGGCAAGCCGCGCCTTCCAGGTGACGTCGACGTGATTGCCTGTCTGCAGCACGGGGCGCATTCTTCGCGACCGGCCGCCATAGACGAGGCCCGCGTGTCGCCCGTGCTTTGCCGTCAGCACTTCAACGATGGCTGCGGTCTCGCCGTGAGGGCGGACCGAAAGGATCAGACCCTCGTCGCTCCATTGCATGTACCGGCAGTACGCGACTTGTGTGCGCTGCGTCAACGTTCTCGCGCACGGTGACGCTTGCCGGTAGCGTTGGCCTTCAACCGAAGTTGAACACGCGGATGGGGCGGAACTCGCCTTGTTCCAGCACGCCGATGGCGAGCGGCTGCCCGCGCGAAACGGCATATGCCTCGCCGCCCATCACGGGGGCGTCACGGCCGCGGATTAGTATTGATTGGCCGCGCATGATGCGTGTCGCATCCTGCTGACTGACACTGATCTGGGTAAGATCGGCGAGCGCAGCTTCTACGCCCAGAAGCGCACTGGCCAGCTTTGCTCCGCCATCGTCGAGGCGTGCGGCCTCGTCGAGTTCATCGAGCGTGATGCTGTCCTCTTCGTGGAACGGCCCGACGCGCGTGCGGCGCAATTCGATGACGTGTCCAAAACAGCCGAGATCGCGGCCGATGTCGCGGGCGAGAGCGCGCACATAAGTTCCGCGTCCGCACTCCGCCTCGAACACGGTGGTGTTGTCGTCGGGCATCGCGGTGACCCGCAGGGCGTCTATAACGACTTCGCGCGGCTCGAGCAGGACCGTTTCGCCATCGCGCGCCAGGTCATATGCGCGGTTCCCGTCGATCTTGATCGCGGAGAATTGCGGCGGCGTCTGCATGATCGCGCCGATGTAGCGGGGCAGCACGGCCTCGATGTCGGCCAGCGTTGGGCGCTTGTCGGACGAGCGGCTGATCGGCCCTTCAGCGTCGTCGGTGGTGGTCTCGCCACCCCACCGAACCGTGAAGCGATAGGCCTTCTCGCCGTCGACTGCGAATTGTACCGTCTTGGTCGCCTCACCCAGCGCCAAGGGGAGAATGCCGGTCGCCAGGGGATCGAGCGTCCCGGCATGCCCCGCCTTCTGCGCATTGTAGAGCCGCCGCACGGCGCCGACAGCTTGCGTCGACGTCATGCCAGCGCGCTTGTCCAGCACGATCCAGCCGTTGACGGGATTACCTTTTCTGCGACGTGCCATGAATTCCGCGATTGGTGATTGGTGAACTGGGAATGCCGAACAGAAAATGGCCGGGTGTGCCGTGAGGTCGGGTGCGACCATCACTATTCACCAATCACCATTCACGATTTCTTCTTCGTGTCCGCCCTGACCTTCGGGCTGTTGAGCAGTTGGTCGATGCGGGCCGCTTCATCGAACATTTCGTCGAACTTGAAGCGAAGGTCCGGCGCGTATTTCAGATTGAGCGTGCGGGCGATGCCGCTGCGAATGAATCCCTTGTTCTTGGCGAGGGCCGCAATGACCTCTTTTGCGCCTTTGCCTCCCAGAGGCATGACATAGACGGTCGCGATCTTGAGGTCGGCAGTGATGCGCACCTCAGGGACCGTAATCACGTGACCGGCCAGGACGTCGTCGTGGATGTCGCCGCGCGTGAGCATCTCGGCGAGCTTATGGCGGATCATCTCGGCGATGCGCAGCATGCGTTGAGTGGGCGGCTTGCCCGCGGGATCGGAGGGTTTCTTTGCCATTGTCTCTACCGCCGGCGGGATCGAACCGCGGGGGCCTCGCTGAAATTGATGCTATAACCGGCGTTCGGCTGCGAACGCCGCCGAGATGATCAGGCCCAAAGTGGCGGAAGGGCGTCACGCCCCCGCGGCTACGGGACCTGCCTCGCTGTGATTGGCCGGACGCTATTCGCGTCCGGCGCATTTGACATGATCGGCTACAGAGACCGCTTGATGATCTCGACCTGGTAGCACTCGATCACATCGCCTTCCTTGAGATCCTGGAAGTTCTCGAACGCGATACCGCACTCCTGGCCGGCCACGACCTCGCGCACGTCGTCCTTGAAGCGCTTGAGGGTCGACAGCTTGCCTTCCTGCAGGATGACGACGTTGTCGCGCAGCAGGCGCAGACGCGCGCCGCGCTCCACCTTGCCGTCCGTGACCTGTGCGCCAGCGATGCGGCCGACCTTCGAGATGTTGAAGACCTGCTTGATCGTGGCGTGGCCGAGGAAGACCTCCTTGCGCGTCGGCGCGAGCAGTCCCGACATCGCCGCTTTCACCTCATCCACGAGATCGTAGATGATGTTGTAATAGCGAATTTCGAGCCCGTGGCTGTCCGCCAGTTGCTTGGCTTGGCTGTTCGCGCGCACGTTGAAGCCGATGACGATCGCCTTCGACGCATTGGCCAGAGACACGTCAGATTCGGTGATGCCACCGACACCTGTGTGGATCAGACGCGCCTGCACCTCGTCGGTCGAGATCTTTTTCAGAGAACCGATGATGGCCTCCACCGAGCCCTGCACGTCACCCTTGATGACGAGTGGGAACTCCTTGCGGTCGGCATCCTTGAGCTGGGCCATCATGGCCTCGAGCGTGCGCGGTGTGCCGGCAGAGCCGAGCGTGTCGCGGCGCTTGCGGACACGATAGTCCGTGATCTCGCGAGCACGGGCATCCGATTCGACGACCGAGAACTCGTCGCCGGCTTCGGGAGCCGAGTCGAAGCCGAGCACTTCCACCGGAACGGCGGGGCCTGCTTCCTTCACGTTGGCGCCCTTGTCGTCGATCAGCGCACGCACACGGCCCCAGGCCGCGCCCGCAACGATGATATCGCCGACGCGCAGCGTTCCGCGCTCGACCAGCACAGTGCCGACCGGACCGCGGCCGCGCTCGAGCTTGGCTTCGATAACATAGCCGTTGGCGGTGCGGTTGGGGTTGGCTTTGAGCTCGAGGATTTCAGCCTGCAGCACGATGGCCTCGAGCAGCTTGTCGATGCCTGTGCCCTTGATCGCGGAGACCGGGACGTCGAGCACGTCGCCCGACATGCTTTCCACCACGATTTCGTGCTGGAGCAGTTCGGTAGCGACCCGCTTCGGATCGGCGTCCGGCTTATCGATCTTGTTGATTGCGACGATGATCGGAACCTTGGCCGCCTTGGCGTGATTGATCGCCTCGATGGTCTGGGGCATGACGCCGTCGTCCGCGGCGACCACGAGAACGACGATGTCCGTCACCTTGGCGCCGCGAGCGCGCATGGCCGTGAAGGCCTCGTGGCCCGGCGTATCGATGAAGGTGATCTTATCGCCGTCCTCGGTCATTACCTGGTATGCGCCGATGTGCTGCGTGATGCCTCCGGCTTCGCCGCTTGCAACATTGGCGTGACGTATCGCGTCGAGCAGCGACGTCTTGCCGTGATCGACGTGGCCCATGATGGTGACGACCGGAGCGCGCGGCTCGGTCGCTTCGTCGGAATCCTTCTCACCGATGAAGCCTTCCAGCACGTCGGCTTCCGAAACGCGCTTCGCCGTGTGGCCGAACTCGGTCACGATCAACTCGGCCGTATCGGCATCGATGACGTCGTTGATCTTGTGCATCGCGCCCTGCTTCATCAGCAGTTTGATGACGTCGACGGCACGTTCCGTCATCCGGTTGGCGAGATCCGCGATGGTGATCGCCTCGGGGATGGTCACCTCGCGCATGACTTTGTCTCTGGGCTGTTGGACGCCCATCGCCTTGAGCTTCTCGCGCTCGCGGCGACGCTTGAGCGAGGCGAGAGACCGCTGGCGCTGGCTCTCGTCGAAAGCGTTGGTGATGGTGAGCTTGCCGCGGACGCGGTCGCCCTCGCTCTTGCCCGGCGAGCGCGGAGCGCCCTTGACGGGCACGCCGCCGCGCTTCTTGGCGCGATCGTCGTCGTCGTTGAGATCCGTCGTCGGCTGCGTGGCCGGACGCGGAGCGCGCTTCAGCTGCGTGACCTCTTCGCCCTTCTTGATGGGCTCGGGTGGCTTCGGCGACGGACGATCCGTGCGCGAGACGATCATCGGCCGCGTCATTCCGACCGGTTTGTAGGCCGGCTGCGTTGATGTCGCATCGACGCGGGGAGGCACGCGCGCAGGGCCAGTCGGTCGAGGGCCCTCGCCCGGACGCGGTGGGTTCGTGGTGAAACGGTTCGCCGATGGTCCCTGGCGGTTCTGCTGGTTGCCATCGCCCGAACGGAAAGGAGCCCGCTGATCCGGGCGTGCCGTTTGTTGGGGACGCTGCTGGGACGCAGCCGGGCGCGCCTGCTGGCCGGGCGTTGCCGACGCGGCTGGCCTTGCTGCCGGCGGCGGGGGCGAGACGATCCGCGGCGTTACCGGAGCGGGCGGGACCACAGGTGCGGCAGCAGGCTCTTCGGCGGGAGTTGGCACGGCAGGTGTGGCGACAACCTGGGCGGGTTCGGGCGTTTCGGCTGCTGTCTGCTGCGGTGTTTCGGCTGTCGGGGCCTCGGACGCGCTGGCTGGTGCTTCGGGTTCAGCCGGTGTACTCGCGGCTGCAGCAGCGGCGGCGTTTGCAGCCTCTTCGGCGCGAGCCTGCGCTGCTGCGGCTTCCGCCCTCGCAGCCTCTTCCTCTGCCTCCTGCCGCTGACGATCGGCTTCGGCGGCCTCCATTAGGCGGCGTTCTGCTGCGGCTGTCAGCGCGACGGCACGCGCTGCCTGCTCGCGATCCGACAGGATACGCTGGGGGGCCTGCTGTGCTGTTGGCGCGGGGCCAGGGGCAGCCGTCGGCCGTGCGGATGGTGAGGGTGCTGGACGAGGCTGCGCAGCCTTCGGCGCCTCGACAACGGGCGCAGCCACCGGCGCCTCGTCCGCTTCGGATCCGGTCAGCACGCGTTTGCGCTTCTTTTCAACCACGACCGATTTTGATCGGCCATGGCTGAATTTCTGCTGCACATGGCCAGACTCGACCGTACGGTTGAGGCTCAGCGGTTTGCGAGCCCCTGCCCTGAGGGTTTTGTCGGCCGCGTCGTTCGATTCACTCATGCCTTGCCTTGCTGTATAAAAAACCGCGGGGGCGGCCGATAAGCGGCCGTTGTTCGATCATTCGCCTTTCGGCGTTTCGGTCCGATATTTCACGAGGCGCTCGGCCTGGACGAGGAATTGCTCCGCCGCGCCGCCCATCTTCAGCGCAGCATGTACCACATTTGACCGGCCCAAGGCCAAGCTCATTTGTTCGATCGTGAAAGTTGTCACGATATGAGGTGGGCGGTTGAGGTCCCGGCTCATAGCTTTGAACCGTCTATCGAGTTTTTCGACACCGTCGTCGCCGGCTCCCAAGCCATGCAGAAGCATCCAGACCGACCCTTCATTGATGGAGGAGTCGATCTTGCTGAAACCGGTAAGCGTCAGACCAGCCTTGTTGGTCAGAGAAAGTGCCGCTAGCGCACGCTCCGCCAGTAATCGGTCGACCAGATCGGCCAGGCCCGGGTCGACTGTGACCTCGCGCTTGAGGCTACGGGAGAAAGCGCGGGACTTAACTGCTGTTTCTACTGCAGATTTCTGCAGTGAGATCCAGACGCCGCGGCCGGGCAACTTGCAGGCGAGATCGGGCACGATTGTCGCGTCTGGCCCGGCAACAAAGCGGATCAGCTCAGCGACAGGACCCTGGCGGCGCGTGACGACGCACGTACGCAGCGGACCTTCGTCCGCGCGCACGTCGTTAGCGCCGTCTTCTGCCGCAATTTCCATCTTGCTGTTGACCGCTTTGGCTCCATGACCCGGCTCAGGCGCCGGCTGCCGGTTCGTGGCCGGCGGTGGCTTCGCCCTCGGCGGCTGGCTCCGTCCCAGCTTCCGGTTGCACCAGATCTTCCGGTTTAATCCAACCCGCAACGACGCGGGCTGACATGATGACGTCTTCCGCCTCCTTGCGGCTCACCTCAAAGCCTTCGAGAATGCCCTTGTGGCGGATGGCGTCGACGCCCTTTTCCTTCTTCCGTTCAACCCAGCCAACGAGATCATCCGTGGCGCAATCCGCGAGATCTTCGACTGTTTTAATGTTGTTCTCGCCGAGGCGGACCATCATCACCGTCGTCATCCCTGCGACTTTCGCCATGTCGTCCTCGACGCCGAGTTCACGGCGCTTGGCATCGCGTTCGGCTTCCTGCTTCTCCAGGAATTCGCGGGCGCGGGTCTGGATCTCGTCCGCCGTGCCTTCGTCGAACCCTTCGATATTGGCGATTTCGGAGACCTCGACGAACGCGACTTCTTCAACGGTGCCGAAGCCCTCCGTCACGAGGAGCTGGGCGATGACTTCGTCGACATCGAGCGCTTCCATGAACAGCGCCGAACGCTCGGCGAACTCTTTCTGGCGCCGCTCGCTTTCCTCGGCTTCCGTTACGATGTCGATGTCCCAGCCGGTAAGCTGGGAGGCAAGGCGGACGTTTTGGCCGCGGCGGCCGATGGCGAGCGAGAGCTGGCTCTCAGGGACCACGACTTCGATCCGGTTGGAATCTTCGTCGAGGACGACCTTGGTAACTTCGGCCGGGGCCAAAGCGTTGACGATGAACTCGGCCTCTTCCGCCTTCCACTGGATGATGTCGATCTTCTCGCCCTGCAGCTCGCCGACGACGGCCTGCACGCGCTGGCCTCGCATGCCGACGCAGGCGCCGACGGGATCGATGGATGAATCCTTGGAGATGACGGCTATCTTGGCGCGGCTGCCCGGATCGCGAGCAACCGATTTGATTTCGACCGTGCCGTCGTAGATCTCAGGCACTTCCATCTGGAAAAGCTTGGCCATGAACTCCGGCTTGGCGCGTGACAGGAAGATCTGTGGGCCACGCTGCTCGCGGCGGACGTCGTAGATGAAGGCGCGGATACGATCGCCGTAGCGTACGTTTTCGCGCGGTATCATCTCGTCGCGGCGGATGATGCCTTCGGCGCGGCCGAGATCGACGATGACGTTGCCGTACTCGACGCGCTTGACGGTGCCGTTACAGATTTCACCGACGCGATCCTTGTACTCGGCGAATTGGCGGTCACGTTCGGCGTCGCGTACCTTTTGGATGATTTTCTGCTTGGCGTTCTGCGCTGCCACGCGGCCGAAGTCGAGGGGCGGCAGGTTTTCCACGAAGGTATCGCCGATGGTGACGCCGGCGCGGCGCGTCTTCGCGATTTCGAGGCTGACCTGGGTGTTCTCGTTTTCGACAGTCTCGACCACGGTCTCGACGCGTATCAACTTCGTTTCGCCTGTCTTCGGGTCGATTTCGCAGCGGATGTCGTTCTCCGCGCCATACCGTGCTTTGGCAGCGCCCTCGATCGCTTCTTCCATGGCCTGGATGACGATCTTGCGGTCGATGGTCTTCTCACGCGCGACAGCGTCCGCTATCTGGAGGAGCTCGAGCCTATTGGCGCTGATGCCTGCCATTGCCATGAACTTAATCCTCGTCCGTATCGTCTGTGCGAGAAGCCGGCTTGCGGCCGCCTGCGCTGTTGTTGCTCTTGTCAGTCGCCTGAGCCTTGCGGCCCGGCGTATTCCCGGATTTCTTCTCTTCGAGCGGTGGTTTGCCCTTGCTGGCGCGCAATGCTTCGCGGATCAGCGCGTCGGTCAAGACCAATCTCGCCTCGGCGATCAGCGAAACCGGAAAACCAACGGTCTGTTGACCAAGTCCCTCGATTTCACAAACCACCCGTGCTTCGCCCTCGACGAGGCCTTCGATTTCACCACGCCAGCGTTTGCGACCGCTGACCGGCTCCTTCAACTCGATCTTGACTTCGTGCCCGCTCCAGTCGTCGAAATCGCTGGGCCTGACGAGTGGCCTGTCGATCCCCGGAGAGGAGACTTCTAGCCGATAGGCGCCGCTGATCGGGTCGAACGTATCGAATACGGCCGATAGATCTCGAGACACCGTTTCGCAGTCCTCGATCGCCATCGCGCCATCCGGCCGCTCGGCCATGACCTGCACTATTGGTCCGGCCTCGCCACCACTGATCTTCACCCGAACCAGACGGTAGCCCAGACCCTCGAGGATCGGTTCCGCTATGGTAGCGATTTCGCCGGCCTGGCCGTGTTCGAGCGCAAACCGCGCGCTGGCTGCAGTGGCCGCGTCGGTCGGAGTGATCGAATTTTCTGGTGCTTGGCTAATTGGGTCGTTCATGTCCGGACGCCGAGGCTACCTGGCCGGAGCGTAAAAGGCCCCGAACTGGCCGCCACAGACAAAAAAGAGCAGACCCCGGAGGGGCCCACTCCCGAAGTTGAGATGATCATGAGCAGTTCAAACATATGTGAGCAGGCTTTCCAAGGCAAGAGCAATTTGAGGTCGTCGGATGCAATAGTTGCGGCGCTTAATCGCGACGGTGGCAACGACAGCGCTGGTTCGTATCCGATTGAGAAGGTTCGTCCGCTATCCCAATTGAACTTGGGTTCGACGAAAGCGAAGGTAGTAACGGCAACGGCCTTCACGGACGGCTTTCGCTTCGTAACGTGTTTCCGGCCAGTCGTCGGGACGACAACGCCAGTCCGTGGCACGTGAAGCCTGCCATTCGAACTGTGGTGCGGTCTGCATGGCCAGCAGCACGGTTCGCGCGTAGTCGCCGATGTCGGTCCCGATCCTTAATTCTGCACCGGGCTTCATCGCGCGCGCCAGGAGGCTGAGGGTCGCCGGGGTGATCAGACGTCGCTTGGCGTGCCGCTTTTTGGGCCAAGGATCGGGAAACAGGATGAAGCAGCGATCGAGACTTGCGATGGGCAACCAGCGCAGCACGTCGCGAGCATCGTCGGGATGGAGCCTGACGTTGCGGAGGTGTTTGGCGTCGATCCCGGTCAATGCTTTGACGACGCCTTCTTCGAAGGGTTCGCAGCCGATGATGGTGACACCGGGATTGTGCTCGGCCTGCCAGATCAGGTGCTCCGCGCCGCCGAAGCCGATTTCGAACCAGAGTGGGAGAGCCAGATTGGTAGGGTTGGGCGTCTTAGCCGGATCGTGATCACCCGGTGTCAGGTCGGGAGAGGCTGACAGTGTTGATAGGGGGCTCGTCAGGTCGACGCGAACGCGCGGGAGAAGGTCAGCGAGCAACGCTTCTTGGCGCGGGCTCAGTTTGCGGCCGTGGCGGCGTCCGAAGGATCGGAGTTCCCGCGTGTCGGTGCTCTGATTTTTCACCGGTTTTCCTGGGAGTGGACGTCCCTGGGCATATGGCTGTCGCGCCACGTCCAGGGACGCAAGGATGTGTCGAATTCAGCCCCGGTGCATCGCGCAGAGTTTGTTGCCCGAAGGGTCGCGCAAGTAAGCCAGATAAAGCCTGCCTGCGGCGCCCTCGCGCCAGCCTGGAGGATCCTCGACGCTGACGCCGCCGTTGGTGAGGCCGGCGGCGTGCCACGCCTGGACCATTTCGATGCTGTCGCATGCAAATCCGATTGTGCCGCCGTTGGCGGGCGAGGCGTGCTTGCCGTCGAGAGGTTTGGTGATGCCGAATGTGCCTGTCTTCGTGCGCCACCAGGCGCGGCCCTTCGGATCGATCTTCGAGGCGGGGACGCCGAGTGCAGCGAATAGCGCATCGTAGAACTTCTGGGACGCGGCGATGTCGCTGGCGCCCACCATGACGTGTGAGAACATTGTTCCTCTCCCTGGCTTGGTCATAGGGCTAGATCGATAAGGCATCGGGGCAGCGCCTATGCGCCACCCCGACTGTAGTACTGCGTTATCTGCAGCTTGCGATCAGCCGCCGACAGCCTTCTTGATGGCGGCTGCGAGGTCGACCTTCTCCCAAGAGAAGCCGCCGTCGCGCTCGGGAGCGCGGCCGAAGTGGCCGTAGGCGGCGGTACGCTTGTAGATCGGCTTGTTGAGCTGCAGCGTGCGGCGAATGTTGGTCGGCCGGAGCGGGAACAGCTCGGACAGAACCTTCTCGAGCTTGGCGTCGTCGACCTTGCCCGTGCCGAACGTGTCGACGTAGAGCGACATCGGATCAGCTACGCCAATCGCGTAAGCGACCTGGATTTCGCACTTGTCGGCGAGGCCGGCTGCGACGACGTTCTTGGCGAGGTAGCGCGCGGCGTAGGCTGCCGAGCGATCGACCTTGGTCGGGTCCTTGCCGGAGAATGCGCCACCGCCGTGACGGGCGTAGCCGCCGTAGGTGTCGACGATGATCTTACGGCCGGTCAGGCCGCAGTCGCCGTCCGGACCGCCGACGACGAAGTTGCCGGTGGGGTTGACGAGGAAGTCCTTTTCCTTCGGCATCCAGCCCTTCGGCAACGCCGAGGTGACCGCGTCGGCGATCATGTCCTTGATCATCGCGGGCGAGTAGTCCTTGCCCTTGGCGTTGGACTGGTTGTGCTGGGTCGATACGACGACCTTTGCAGCACCCACCGGTTTTCCGTCCTCGTAGCGAACAGTGACCTGGCTCTTCGCGTCAGGCTGGAGGTCGCCGAGCTTGCCGGAACGGCGCTGCTCGGAAAGGACCTTGAGGATCTTGTGGCTGAAATAAATCGGCGCGGGCATGAACGAGTTCTTCTCGTACACTTCGCTCTCGGTGCAGGCGAAGCCGAACATCATGCCCTGATCGCCGGCGCCTTCCTCGCCCTTCTTGTTCTCGTTGACGCCCATGGCGATGTCGGGCGACTGGCCGTGGAGTTCGACCTCGACATCCGCGCCGTGCCAGGAGAAGCCATCCTGGTTGTAGCCGATGTCCTTGATCACGCCGCGGGCGATCTCGGTGATCAGTTCGCGGTTGATCTGGGCGTGCTTGCCCCACTTGTGGAACAGCGGAGCCTGGCCGCGGCCTTCGCCAGCGATCACGACCTTGTTCGTGGTGCAGAGAGTTTCGCAGCCCAGGCGCGTATTGACGAGGCTGTCGTCGGCAATGCCCAGCTTGATGTCGTTGCGGAGAAATTCGTCGAGGATGGCATCCGAAATCTGGTCGCTGACCTTGTCGGGGTGGCCTTCTGATACGGATTCACTGGTGAAAAGGAAGTTTTTGCGCGCCACGTAGCATTCTCCGGGGTCGAGGGAACTGACGATGCTGCCCGCTCGGCCGCGTTGCGCGATCGAGGGTGCGGGCCCGAGTGGTTCCGGGACGAGCGGATCTGGGATGAGCGGATCGGGGATCAGCGGATCTGGGATCGGTCGGGTGCCGCAGTGCGCGGGTTCTTGCAGCCTTTCAAATGTGGGTCAAGGGTCCTGCCAACGGGGGACGATGCCCATCGGATCGGGAGTTGCCGACATGTCGTCGCACCCCTTGGCAGAGTTTATAGCGAGCCTCGAAGGAAAGTGCTTGTCGAGGTCTTGCCATTGGGCGCCCGGTTCATTCGGGAGGGTGCCCGCCCGCTTCGGCTGCCAAGGAGCGAACGAGGTCGATGATCGAGCGGCGGACCTTCGGATCAGTGATCCGCGTGAAGGCGCGGTTGAGCTCCAGCCCCTCGCGGCTGTTGAGGAAGTCGACGATGTAGTTTTCGCCGTTCGCCTCGGCAAAGCCCGGGTTCATCGGCGCCATTGCATTGCCAACCGGAGCGTCTTCATAGAAAAAGTCGACGCCGACGCCGAGGAGTTGAGACAACTCGTAAAGCCGGCTGGCGCCGATACGGTTGACGCCTTTTTCGTATTTTTGAACCTGCTGGAAGGTGAGGCCAAGTTTTTCGGCCAATTTCTCCTGGCTCATACCGAGCAGCATGCGCCGCAGCCTGACGCGTCCGCCGACATGCCCGTCGATGGGATTGGCGCGGCGGGCACTTTTTTCCGGGAGTTCCCCGTCATCGATTGGAGACATGATATTGCCCGCCATAAGTTCTTACGTTGTCGAAACGCCAAGGGACGAGCCGTTGCCCGTTCGTCCGTTCTGCTGACTTTCTGATGCAAAGCCAAGTATCAGCTCGAAGCCAATCTAGAGCTGAGTACGATGCGCATGTGCAAGCGATATTAGAATCCAAGCGGACTAGCTCAAGTCAACAAATTTCGTTAATTCAGAAAAAATACAACTTAAAGTTTATTCCGAGGTTTTCCGTTGTATCAAGAGTAGAGCAAGTATTACGGATGATATCATCGCAAACACCATATCGCCCATTCGAGTGTACAGCGTCGGCTCTATACGGCCCGGGAGCCCGGTGTCGACTACGCCGGCAACATCCAAATCGATACGAGAGAGTTCGCGGCCATAGGCGTCATAAACGGCTGAAATGCCGTTATTTGCTACCCGGATCAGCGGCAGTCCCTCCTCTACGCTGCGAAGCCGGGACTGGTGGAGGTGCTGACGTGGCCCGGTAGAGTTTCCGAACCAGCCGTCGTTGGTGACATTGATCATGACATCGGGACGTCCCGCACTGCGCGACGCGATGCCCGGAAACACTGCCTCGTAGCAGATCAGCGGACCGGCGCGCAGAAGTCCGGGTATGCCAAGCAATGGCCGGGGTTCCGGTCCGATCGAAAAGCCTCCTCGTTGTCGCGTGAGGGATGACAGGCCGATGCCTTCGAGAAGGGACTGGAAGGGCAGATACTCGCCGAAGGGCACCAGATGTGACTTGTCGTAGACGGCGATGGGGCGGCCTTCATGATCGAAGACGGCGAGGCTGTTGTAGATTTTGTCGCTCTCGCTGACTTCTCCGGCTGCCGCGGCGCCTGTGCGCTCAAGTCTGAGGATGCCGGCCAGGAGAAAAACGCCGTCCGGGAGCGCGTCGCCGATCGCGCGAAGGACCTCGGGGCGGTGCAGCGGCAGGAATGGCATCGCAGCTTCGGGCCAGATCACATGCGTTATGCCAGCCAATTTATCGGGGACCTCGGTCGGGCCTCTGAGCGACAACTCGATTTGCCGCGCGACGAATTCGGGTTGTTTTGCCGCCTGCCATTTCTCGCGCTGGTCGATGCT
>CANJPN010000068.1 GCA_947475855.1 Bradyrhizobiaceae bacterium | reverse complement strand
GATCGCAGAGGCGGACGCGTCGGGCACCGATACCACCTCGGTCGAAAGCCTCGACACAGATTTGGCCGGCGCCGTTGCCACGGCAGATAGCGATGTCCAGGACATCAACGAGACAAGCGCGGAACTCGCGACCGAGATCGAGACCACCGAAGGCCAGCTCATTGCCAGAGAATTGACCGCTGCTTGCGACAGCCAAGCCGGCTCGATCGAAGACCCAGCAGTGCTCGAGGGCCAAGCGTTCAAAAACACGGAAGTGGCGACAGAAACCAAAGCCGAGGCTGAGATCCAGACTGCGGCTATGGACACAACCACAACGGAAGCCTCAGCCCTCGCAACGACCGGCTCGGAAAATGCTGCTGCAGCAACCGCCACCAGCGACAACAAGGTCGTATCTTTGACTGACCGTCGCAAAGCCAAGGTGATCACGTCGCCTGCCCGCCGCCGCGCCATGGCCGTCGTCGCTTCGGTCCTCGTTACGGCGGGAGCCACCGTTGGTCTGCACGAACTCATGCAGACGGAGTTGGGCCAGAAGATGCTCGAGCTTGCCACCTGCGACGGCGATATGCTCTCGGCCGCCCGCGACTGCAGTCTCCTGTCCTGGCTGACGATTTGATGGTGCATTGGCTGCGGCTGTGGAAGCCGTGCGAGTCGCTCCATAAAATGTTCCCAATCGGGCCGGCGCGCACCTCGCGCTCGGCCCGATGGCATATTCGGAGCTAGCTTATTTATCGAGACCTTTGGCGAGTTGCATCTCGCGCCGCACAGCCAACGCCGGATTTGCCTCGTCCCAGACCACATCTGCCGAGGTCAAAACGGCGCCGCGGTCGACATCGCGCTTCAACTTGATGCCGTGCGCCAGGCCAATCGGCACCGCTTCGAGCACGCGGGATCGGGCCGCCGGCAACAACTTGCCCCACACGGTATAGCCGCCTTCGCCATCCAGCATCTCGCCAGCTTTCAGCCCGCGCTTGGCGACGGCGACCACGTCGCCTCGCCATTGCCGCGTCGCGCCGGTCGGTTCACCCCGGAGAGCCACCGAGAGGATCGACACCGAAAGCTCAAGCCCGATCAAGTGGAAAGGCTTGTACATGGCAGCGTAACGGCCGGATTTGTCGGTGGGCACGCCGTACTGGCGAAAGCACGCGGCGGTGTAGTCGTTGGGCGCGCGCAAGACTGTGTAGACGCCCCACCGCAGATCGCGGAAAACCGGCCGGGCGTCGCGCTCAAGCGACGATACGACCTCGACCACGCCGGAGCGCTCAAGCTGGCCACCATCGGCGCGCGGCTTCAGTACGTGGGCCAGATCATCGACGCCACAGGGCGGGAATACGAGGCCGTCCTGCGGCACGTCGAGGGCGCAAGCGTTCGCGATCGCAGCCATCTCCAGGGCAGACTTGGTGCCATCGAGAAACGAATTGAACATCTGGGCGTTCATTCCGGCAGCGGCGGCCTCGGCTGCGGTGAGGCCGTAGTGATCCCAGACGCCAGCAGGCGTCACCTCATGGTATACGGGCAAATACTTCGTGCCTTTTCCCGCGCAGACGACCTCGAAGCCGGCCGAGCGTGCCCAATCGACCTGCTCGGCGACGAGGGCTGGCTGGTCGCCATACGCCATCGAATAGACGACGCCGGCCTCGCGTGCCTTCTTGGCGAGCAATGGGCCTGCGAGCACGTCCGCCTCGACGTTGACCATCACGATGTGGCGACCAGCAGCGATGGCGGCGAGGGCATGCGCGATCCCGGCGCCAGGATGGCCGGTCGCTTCGACGACGACGTCGACGTCGGACCTACAGGCGGTCAGGCCATCGGAGACGAAACGCGTGCGCGCGACACGAACGTCGTCCCAGCCGACGGCGCGGCATTGGGCCTTCGCGCGATCAGTGTCGAGATCCGCGATCACGGCGACTTCAAGACCTTGGATCGTCGGGGCCTGCGAGAGAAACATCGAGCCAAACTTGCCCGCACCGATGAGTGCCACGCGCACCGGGTGGCCGAGGCTTGCGCGTTCAGCGGCTAAGCGCGCCAGATTCATGATGCTTCATCCCCGATGTTTTTCGCCGCGCACGACGTGCACCGAGGTGGCCGACAGCGCAAGGCTCAGTGCCATGATCCCAAAAATTCCGCCTGCGCCGGTCGCTGCGGCGACGAAGCCCGCCAGCATTGGCAGCGACACTTGTCCGACCCGATTTCCCGTGATGCGTAGCGATAAAGCCACGGCGCGCGCCGATGGCGGGACGATATCGACCATGTTCGAGATCGAAAGCGTCGCCGCGATCCCGAGTCCGAAGCCGGTTATCGCCATCGCGACGTAGAGTATTGGCAGAGGTACGGGCGAGGCGACCACGACGAGTCCTATTGCCGCTGCCGCCATGGTTCCCACGGTGAGCGGCACGCGCCCTACCGCACGCATCATCGTGGGATAGAACAAGCGGGAGATGACGGCCGTCGAAGACCGGATCATCAGCAACGTTCCGATGTGGGCCACTTCGATGCCGCGTTGCGCGCCGAGCACGGGCAGATAGATGATAATGAGGTCCTGCGCGGTCACGGTGAGGACGCTCGCGAGCATCAGGGTCGGCACCCCGCGGGTGTCCAGCAACTCGGTGAGCGAAACGTAGCGCTGCTCGGCGGACTTGCCTGCGGCTGCTTTCTCCTGGAGGCGGAGATAGAGCGATATGACTATGCCTAGCAACGCGAGCACTGCGGCCACGCCGAACAAGAATCGCGTGGGCGGAATGCGTTGGGCTCCACCGAGCCAGCCGACGATCAGCGGACCTACGCCCTGGCCGATCGCGGTCGACACCATGTAATGACCGAAGGCCGTTTCGCGCGAGATGTCGTTGCGGGCCGAGCGAACCACGATCATCTGCTGGGAGACCATCAGGAAGGTATGCCCCACGCCCAGGAAAGCCGTGAAAAAGAGCAGCTCGGGCAACTGCGCCTCCGAGAGCCGGTATCCCAGGCAACATGTGAGTATCACGAGGCTGCCGATCCGCGCCGTTTGCACGTCGTTTCCCCGGTCGACGTAGCGCCCGATCATCACGGCAAACAGCATCGGCAGAACGGCGGACGCGCCAGTGATGACGCCAACCCAAATGGGCGACAGGCCCAGCTCGATCGTCCGGTAGGAGATGGTCACGCGAACCATCGCATAGACGATCTGCGTAATCAGCGCATGCATGCACAACGTGGACAGCAGCCCGTAGTCGATCGCATGAGCATCGAGCGACGGCGCAGCCATTTGGGGTGGCGCTGGGGTATCCTGCATTTAGGAGATATTTCGCGGGCTTAAGGGCTGTTTGGATGATATTGCGCCCGCCAGAGACGCCATGCAATCTCAGAAGGTAAATTGTGTGAAGGAAGTCGATCTGGGATCAATGCCCTGGACCAGCGAACTAATGAGCCTATTGCGGTTCGACGCCGGCGGCCTTCGTTGCAATAGCCCACTTCGCGATTTCTGATTTCAGCGCGGAGCGGACGGCTGCCGGTCCCTCACCCACGGCGATGCTCCCGGTTGTGGTGTACTGCTTTCGAGTGGCTTCCAGCTTCGCGACCTCGATCAGCCAGCCGCTGAGGCGATCAACGATCATCTGCGGCGTGCCCTTCGGCAGATAGGCGGCCCAGAAAGGGGCGAACTCGAAGCCGCCGAGCCCCGCCTCCTGCAATGTCGGCGTCTCCGGCAATGCCGACGTGCGTTGCGCCGTCGTGACCGCCAATGGCTTGATCCGGCCGGCCCGCACCTGACCCGAGGCAAACGCGCCGTCGAGCATCATGAAGTCGATCGTGCCACTGGCCATGTCGGCGACGGCCTCGGCCGCGCCGCGGTATGAGACACCCTGCGATTTCGCCCCCACCAGCGACAGGTAATAAGCGCCGGCGAGCTGGCCGGTCTGATTGGAGTAGGCGTAGAGGCTGCGGTCCTTGGATTTGATGAGCCGCGTGAGATCGGCGACCGAGTTCAGCGCCGACGTTGGTGACACCGCCAGGAGGAACGAGGCGCGCCAGATAATGGCGACCGGCTCGAATTCATTTTCGGTATCGATCGAGAAATCCTTATACACGTACCGGCTCCCCGCCATTGCCGAGCTAGCCGCCATCAGCACCGTGTAGCCATCCGGCCTCGCTTTCGCCGTCAGACCGATCGCAATGTTGCTACCCGCGCCTGGCTTGTTCTCGACGATGAAGCGCTGCTTCGACACCTCCTGGAGACGATCGGCGACAAACCGCACACCGATGTCGGCGCCGCTGCCGGCGGGGAAGCCGACCATCAGATGGATCGGGCGCGTGGGGTAGTCCTGCTGCGCGAGCGCCGCGGTGCCAGCGAAGAGCGCCCAGGCCATGGCCAAGCCGACGAAGAGCCGTGACACTGCAAACATCCAATTCCTCCCCGTGCTTTGCTACAGTTTAAGCTGCACGGGCCGGCTACGCCAGCGATCCAGGGATCCTATGCCGATCAGAAGCCTCGTGAGAGATTGACGCTGGGATACAATGGGCGTCAAAGGCGGCGAGGCGATCGGGGACAGCGGGAGGAACGATGGGGTTGGGCAGAGATCGCGATGTGATTTCGGGCGCGGTGCTGGCAGCACTCGGCGTGTTCATCCTGAGCCAAGCGCTGCAGTGGAACTTCATCGGCCCTGACGGGCCGGGTCCTGGTTTCTTCCCGGTCGGCTACGGCGTGCTGATGATCGTCCTGTCGCTCTATCTCGTGGTCAAATCGGCGCTGAGGCCCGACCCTGCGGCACGGACGAGTAACGATTGGCCGGGTACGGGGCGCGCGCTTGCGACATGGGGCATGTTCGCGGGTTCGATCGCACTGATGGAGCCGCTCGGCTTTCCCGTCGCATTTGCGCTGCTCGCCGCCGGCACGATCTGGCTCGTGATGGGCAAACAGCTATGGGTGGCGATCGTCACTGCGGTCGTCAGTGCCGCCTGCTTCTGGATGGTTTTTTCGCTGGCGCTCGGCCTCAACCTGCCTGCCGGTTACGCTTGGACACCGTTGCTGCGCATGCTCGGGATCGGTTGAAGCCATGGACATCATAAACGGTCTCGTCCAGGGCTTCTCGGTAGCCTTGCTGCCGGTCAACCTGATGTGGTGCTTCGTCGGGTGCTTCCTCGGCACCGTGGTCGGCATCCTCCCGGGCCTTGGACCTGCGGCGACGATCGCGATGCTGATGCCGCTCACCTACGGCATGAACCCGGCGAGCGGGATCATCATGCTGACCGGCATCTACTATGGCGCGAAGTACGGCGGCTCGACGACCTCGATCCTGCTGAACATTCCCGGCGAATCCTCGTCCGTCGCGACCTGCCTCGACGGCTACCAGATGGCGCGTAACGGACGGGCGGGAGCGGCCCTCGGCATCGCTGCCATCGCGTCGTTCATCGCGGGCACGGTCGGCGTCATCCTGCTGACGCTGATGGCGCCGCCGATCGCGCAGATCGCGCTGGCATTCTCGAGCCCGGAATACTTCGCGCTGATGCTCCTGGGGCTGTCTCTCGTCGTTCTGCTGTCAGGCGCGTCGATCGTGAAAGGTGTGCTTTCGCTGCTGATCGGCCTCTGGCTGACAAGCATCGGCACGGACCTGTTCACGGCGGAATCGCGGTACGTGTTCGGGCAGACGGTGCTGGTGGGCGGCATCGATTTCATGGTCGTCGCAATCGGCGTGTTCGCACTGTCAGAGGTGCTGTCATCGATCGAAAGCCGCGACGAGACAAATGTGTTGCCGGTGCCGCGCGGCATCCTCAATCTGCTGCCGACGTGGGAGGAGTTGAAGGCGTGCCGGTTCGCGTTCGTCAACGGATCGCTGGTCGGTTTCTTCGTCGGCGTGTTGCCGGGCGCGGGCTCGACGATCGCATCCTTTATCTCGTACGGCATCGAGAAGGCGGTCTCGAAGCATCCGGAAAAATTCGGCACGGGCGTGCCGGAGGGTGTGGCGGCTCCCGAAGGCGCGAACAACGCGGACTCTGGTGGTGCACTGGTTCCCTTGTTGACACTTGGCCTGCCCGGCGGAAGTGCCACCGCGATCATGCTGTCGGCGCTGGTGATGTGGGGCGTGAAGCCTGGTCCGCTGATGATGGAAGAGCGGCCGGACGTATTCTGGGGGCTCGTCGCCTCGATGTACATCGGCAACGTCATGCTGCTGGTGCTCAACCTGCCGCTGGTGCCGGTGTTCGCGCAGATCCTGCGGGTTCCGGTATTCGTGCTGTTCCCGATGATCCTGGGAATCGCGATGGTCGGCGCCTACTCTGCGTCCGGGCGGATATTCGATCTCGCGTTGCTCGCGGGTTTCGGTCTGCTCGGCTATCTCATGGTGAAGTTCCGCTATCCGACAGCGCCGCTGATCCTGGGGTTCGTGCTTGGCGACGCGATGGAGCGGGCGCTCAGGCAAACGCTGATGATGAGCCAGGGCGACATCACGACGTTCGCGGAACGGCCGATCGCAGCCGCCATGCTCGCCATAGCCGTTCTGATCCTGTTGACACCGCTGCTGGGCTACTTCAACCGTTGGCGAACGAAAGCGATCGAGGGTTGACTGTAGGCTTGGTCAAAGTCCGCGGTGCAGCGGGCCGTTGCTCGGCGATCGACCGCACACCGCAAAATGCTGGGTCGCACTTCGCTTGACCCAGCCTGCGAGAAAACGATGCGAGGCTGGTTCATGCTTATCGACAGACGCACCGCAGGCTTGATCATTGCAAGCGTGGTCCTCGCGCTGGCCACACCGGCGCTCGCTCAATTCCAGCCGACGCGACCGCTGGAACTCGTCGCGCACAACGGTCCGGGATCAGGCAACGATGCGTTCGCTCGGACGCTGGCTGCCCTGTTCGAGCAGGAGAAGCTGGTGCCGGTGCGTGTGCAGGTGGTCAACAAGCCGGGCGGCGGCAGTACGACGGCGGCGGCCTACATGGCGTCGAAGGCAGGCGATCCCAACACACTCGCGGTCTACACCAACACGTGGCTGATCGATCATCTCGTCCAGCAAGCCGCGCAGGTCAGCCTCTATCAGACACTGACGCCGGTCGCGCGGGTGGTGATCGAGCCGGGATTGTTCGTCGTGCGCGCCGATGCGCCATGGAACAATCTGAAGGAATTCATCGAGGCAGCGAAAGCGGCGCCGGGCAAGCTCAAGCAATCCGGTGGATCGATCACCGCGCGCGAGAACATCGTGCGGCAACTGTTGGCGAAGTCGACGGGCGCGAACTGGGCGTTCATCTCGTTCCCCTCCGGCAGCGAGCGCATGGCGGCGCTGCTGGGCGGCCACGTCAACCTGATGATGATCGATCCGGGCGAGGGCATCGAGCAAGTGCGCGCGGGCAAGCTGAAGGTGCTGGCGCAGCTCGCAGACACGCGGCTCGCGGCGTTCAAGGACATCCCCACGGTGAAGGAGAGCGGCTACGAGCTTCCGAAGATCCCGCAGGTTCGCGGCGTGATCGGCCCGCCGAACATGCCCGCCGAAGCACTCGCCTTCTACGAGGGCGTGTTCAAGAAGCTGGCGCAGACATCGGGCTGGAAGAAGTACATCGCCGACAACTACTTCGAGGACGGCCACCAGGGCGCGGCGGAGAGCCGGAAGTTCCTGGCGGAATTCGAGGGTGAACTGCGCGAACAGTTGCAGACGACCGGTGCGAAGATCGTGAGGTAGCGCACGACATCGCGATTTCGAGATGCGGGCGAATGTGACGATGAACAAGAGAACCAAGCCGGAAATGGCGACGGACGGTGGCAGACCCGAAGGGTCTGACACCGCTGCGAGGGTCGAACGCACGCTTGTCCTGCGTGGGGACATCGCAGTGATCGAGGTGCTGGCACAAGGGCCGACTTCGGGACCGCGGGTGGTGCTGCTGCCGTCTCTGGGTCGTGGCGCGGAGGACTTCGAGCCGATCGCGGCGGCGTTGGCGGCGGCGGGACTGCGCGTGTTGCGCCCTCAGCCGCGCGGCATCGGTCACAGCCACGGCTGCACCTACGAGGATCTGGAAGATTGCGCCGAAGATGTCGCCGCCGTGATCGAAGCTGATGGCGGCGGGCCAGCGTTTCTCGCCGGACATGCGTTCGGCAACCGGGTGTCGCGATTGCTGGCGACGGATCGCCCCGATCTCGTCACAGCCGTCTCGCTGATCGCGGCAAATGTCGGACACGCGCCGAGCCCGCCTCAAGTGCGCGCCGCCATCCGCAACAGCGCCAATCCCGAGTTGCCGCGCGAGGAAAGGCTCGAGGCGCTGCGGTTTGCGTTCTTCGCGCCGGGCAATAATCCGGAGGCGTGGCTGGACGGCTGGTATCCGCATGTGCTGGCGCATCAGCGTATGGCGGGCGACCGCACCTCGCGCCAGCGTGACTACGCCGGCGGCGGCAAGCCGATCCTCTATCTGCAGCCGAGCCACGATCCGCTGGCGCATGTGGAGGACGCCGAAATCTTCCGCCGCGACAACGGCGATCGGGTGAAAGTCGTGATCGTGCCGAACGCCAGCCATGCGGCGATAGCCGAGCAACCGGACTTCATCGCGCGCGAACTCATCGCGTATGCTGCCCAGCTATGGCCGGCAAGCAAGATAGGCTGAATTCAGGGGAATGTGATGGAAGCCACTGACCGGGGTCGCTTGCCGCCACTCGTTCCGGCGATGTTCTTCGGCATGGTGCTCGGCGTCGGCGGTCTCGGCAATGCCTGGCGGGTCGCCTGTCGCGTGTGGCACTTGCCCAGCGTTATCGCCGACGTGTTGTGCCTCGCGGCAGTCGCGATCTGGCTCGTCTGGACAGTGCTGTTCGTCTGGAAGTGGCTCGCAGCACCCGGCTTTGCGCGCGCTGAAATCATCGACCCGACGATGCTGTTCGTCGTCATCCTCGTGCCGATGGGCGCGATGATCGCGAGCCTGTGCGCGAGGCCTTATGCGCCCGATCTGGCGTGGTGGATGTTTGCTGCGGGCGCGCTTGGCACGTTCGGCTTCACGATCTGGACGACGGGGCTCGTGTGGCAGGGAGGGCGTCAGGTCTCGATGACCACACCGGCAATCTACATGCCCAATGTCGGCGGCGCCCTGGTTGTGGCGTTGACGGCCCAGACGTTCGGGCATCCGGATATCGCGTGGCCAATGCTCGGCATCGGGATGGCGTCATGGATCATTTGGGAGTCGGTCGTGCTGCACCGTCTCGCGACGGAGACGATGCCGGTCCATCAGCGCGCGACGTTCGGCATCCACCTGACGCCAAGTGCTGTCGCGAGCGTCTCCTATCTCACGATGACGGACGGCCAGCCTGACCGGCTGTCGCAGATGCTGCTCGGTTACGCCCTGTTGCAGGCGCTGGTCATGCTGCGGCTGTGGCGATGGCTCGGCGAGCAGCCATTCGCGCCTGCGACGTGGGCCTATACGTTCGGCATCGCGGCGCTGGCGATCTCCACGACGACATTCGTGGAGCGCGGCGGCACGGGCATTCTGGCGATGATAGCGCCTGCGATTTTCGTGTTCGCAAACGGATTCATCGGCGTGGTAATGGCGCGGACCGCGTTGCTTGCTTTCCAGGGCCGGTTGTTCCCCGCACCGCCGCTACCGTCAAGGGCGAAGTCGGCAGCCGGGCGCGCGGAGTAGTCGGGGTTTCAAAGCGTCTACCGGTCGGACTGTTCCTTGTCGTCGGCAGCCGATACCGGCATGACGACGACAACCTTGCGGGACTTGAGATCGACCTGCGGCACGAACCTGTCAGCGAACGGGACGAGCTCCGTTTCCTTGCGGCCGGTAATGCGGATTTCGATGAGGTCGCCGGCGCCGTAGTTCTGCACCGCGATGATCTCGCCGATGTGTGCGCCGTCCGGAGCGACGGCTGCAAGGCCGACGAGATCGGCGTAGTAGAATTCGTCCTCGTCGGGTTCCGGCAGCTTGTCCCTCGCGACGTAGAGTTCGACACCCTTCAAAGCTTCTGCGGCGTTGCGGTCGGCGATGCCGGTGATGCGCGCGACGATGGCGCCTTTCGGCGTCATTCGCAGCACGCGCAGTTTGAACGTGCGCGTGCCCGACTTGTCGGACAACGCGCCGTAGGAGCCGATGTTCCCGGGCTCATCCGCGAACGAATGGATCAGGACCTCGCCCTTGATGCCGTGCGCGCCGACGATGCGACCGAGGAGGATCATGATCGTACGTAACACGCTTGCCAAATCGAGACGCTCCCCCCTCCGGCGCTACGCGCCACCTCCCCCACAAGGGGGGAGGTGAAGCGTCGAGCGGATGCCGAGGAACGAAAAGCCATCACTCCGCGGGCGTTTCGGCGGCGGCTTTGGCTGCCTTGGCGGCGGCTTCTGCCTCGCGCTCCTGGCGCTTCTTGCCGGGCAACGCCTTCAGAGGGTTGTTGCGCGGTGCGCGCTTCATCAGGCTGTTCTGGTCGAGGAAGCGGGCGACGCGGTCCGTCGGCTGCGCGCCGACCGAAAGCCAATGCTTGGCGCGGTCGAGGTCGAGCTTCAGGCGGTCTGCGTGGTCCTTCGGCAGCATCGGGTTGAAAGTGCCGATCTGCTCGATGTAACGGCCATCACGCGGCGCCGACGCGGTGGCGACCACGATGTAGTAGTACGGGCGCTTCTTGGTGCCGCCGCGGGAAAGCCTGATCTTCACGGACATGGGTAGTTCCTTTTCAACGTTCGATCTTCGTAGGTCGGGTTAGCAGCGCTTGCACTGCGCAACCCGACGGTTTCATTGGTATCGCCGTGGAATGCCGGGTTACGCGCGACAGTGCCGCGCAAACCCGACCTACGACGTCACCTACTTCTTCTTCCCCGGGAGCCCCGGGAAACCTGGAAATTTCATCCCGCCGCCGGGAAGTCCGGGCATGCCCGGCAAACCCTTCGGCAAACCGCCGGGCGGCAGGCCCATGCCACCGGGCATCTGGCCCTTCTTCAGTTGCTCGATCTGCTCGGTCGGTTGCGGCATCCCACCGCCGCCACCCATCCCGCCGAACAGCTTGCCCATCAGGCCGCGGTTCTTGCCCATCGACTTCATCATATCCGCCATCTGGCGGTGCATCTTGAGGAGCTTGTTGACGTCTTCGACTTTGGTGCCGGAACCAGCCGCAATCCGGCGGCGGCGTTTGCCGTCGATGAGCTTGGGATTTCGGCGCTCGTGCCTCGTCATCGAGGAGATGATCGCGCCCTGGCGCTTCAGCATGTTCTCGTTGAGGTTGGCGTCTGCCATCTGCGCCTTCATCTTGGCGACGCCGGGCATCATGCCCATGATGCCGCCGAGGCCGCCCATCTTCTGGACCTGCTTCAATTGGTCGGCGAGATCGTCCATGTCGAACTCGCCCTTCTTCATCTTGGCCGCCATCGCTTCGGCCTTGGCGGCGTCGAAATTGGCGGCGGCCTTCTCGACGAGGCTGACGATATCGCCCATGCCGAGGATGCGGTTGGCGATGCGCGAAGGGTGGAAATCTTCCAGCGCGTCCCACTTCTCACCGGTGCCGATCAGCTTGATCGGCTTGCCGGTGACGGCGCGCATGGAAAGCGCGGCACCGCCGCGGCCATCGCCGTCCGCGCGGGTCAAGACGATGCCGGTGATGCCGACGCGGCCCTCGAACGCCTTCGCGGTGTTGACTGCATCCTGGCCGGTGAGGCTGTCGGCGACGAGCAATGTCTCGTGCGGATTGGTGGCGCGCTTGACGTCGGCCACTTCGTTCATCAGCGCTTCGTCGATCGTGGTGCGGCCGGCCGTGTCGAGCAGAACGACGTCGTAGCCGCCGAGGCGGCCAGCGTCCATCGCGCGGCGGGCGATCTCGAGCGGCGTCTGGCCAGCGACGATCGGCAGCGTGGCGACTTCCGTCTGCGTGCCGAGCACGCGGAGCTGCTCCTGGGCTGCCGGGCGGCGGGTATCGAGCGAGGCCATCAGAACGCGCTTCTTCTCGCGCTGGGTCAGGCGGTAGGCGATCTTGGCAGTCGTGGTGGTCTTACCGGAGCCCTGCAGGCCGACCATCAGGATGGCGAAGGGTGCCGGCGCATTCAGGTCGATGGGGGCGGCATCGGAGCCCAGCATCGCGACCATTTCGTCGTGGACGATCTTGACGACCATCTGCCCGGGCGTGACCGACTTCACGACCTCCTGGCCGACCGCCTTCTTGCGGACCTCGTCGACGAAGTTGCGGACCACGTCGAGCGCCACGTCGGCTTCCAGCAGCGCGCGGCGGACCTCGCGCATCGCCTCGGCGACATCGCTATCCGTCAGCGCACCGCGGCCGGTGAGCTTCGACAATATGCCTGACAGGCGATCGGAGAGGTTCTGGAACATTTTATCGCTCGCGGCCGGTTCTCGCTTCGCTCGAGGCCTCCGCGGGGGCGCGCAAACGGCGCGACGCGCGTTCGCGCGTTTGCCTCGCAGGGCTCGGCAGAAGAAGCAGATATGGTTGCGTGTCGAAGCTCAAGGAAGATCCAGTAGGTCGAAGCCCAGTCTAACGTTCCAAACGAGTAACGTTCCAAACGAAAACACGCCCGCGGGCGAATCTCGCCGGCGAGCGGGGACCAGGTTGCATCAGCGGGCATCAGCCCAAAGCACCACCCGGCGGATCGTTGTCGAACGGTCCTGCTGTGACCGGAGGTATGGGGGAGGGAGGTGGGGTTGTCAACACGTGATGGCCGGTCGGCCGGGACGGAAAACGGCGCGCCTGCCAAAAGTGGGCGCTTGCCGTCCCGGCGCACCCGCTTGTGGACCGCATCGCCGCCTCGTGTCGTTAGCCGTGGTCCCCGGCTCCGTGATCCCTGGAAGCCCAACGCCGCTACGGCCTCCGACAACGCTCGCAACGGGGTAACGGACTGAGGCTGCCTCGGGTAATTCCCGAATTTCGACGGTCCCGCCAGCCTCGTACACGGCGTTTTACTTAACAAGTTCTCGTACCGGGCTGATGTCGCCGAACATTATCGAGCCCAAAGCCCAAGCAGCACGAAAACGCCGATCAACACGAGAAGCGGCCAACCGATGTGGCGACCTCGCGTAGCTATCGCATCGACTATACCCGCACCGCCAACACCGATGGCCGTACCCAGCAAAAGAACAGTTCGGCCGCTGCCAGCGTCCTGCTGGTTTGCAATCAGGGCCACTGCAATCACGGCGAACAGAATTGACATGAAGTGCCAAACAAAGCGCAGGAGAAACCGCACCAGTTCAATGCCGAGGATACCCTCGCGAGAACGCAGCAGCGGCGCGATGAGCCGGTACTCTCCGAGAACGGAATGCACGAGCGCAGTAACAAGCAAGAGGGCCGAACAGACATAAACGTAGACAGCGCTCATTTGTGATCCTTCGGGTCTGGTCCTACTTGCATTGCCAATCGCGCAACAAACTGAGGACAGGTTCACCAACAGCAACTCGCAGCAGCCCGGGCCAATTGCACGGCCTGCTCTTGCATCACCCCTCCTCCCCGAACAGCGTCGGCGGGTCGGCGGCGGTGGCGGGGCAGAGGTGGTCGACGCCGATGCCGAGGAGGCGGAAGAAGCGGCCGTCGGCTTCGGCTTCGATGAGAGGACGGGCTGCCGTCAGGAGCACTGACGCGCGTTGTGTCGGGTGGGGCAGGCGGCGGTTGCGGGTGATGATGCGGAAGTCGGCGGTCTTGAGCTTTACGACGACGGTGCCGCCGGCTTTGCCCTTCCGCTCGAGAGCGGTGGCGACGCGATCGCACAAGGGGCGGGCGACTTCGACAAGCTCTGCGGTAGAGGCCATGTTGGTACGGAACGTCGTCTCGGCGGAGATGGACTTCGCGGCGCGGTGCGGCGTCACGGGGCGGTCGTCCTCCCCTCGCGCGAACATCGAAAGCCGGCGGCCGAACTTGCCCAAGCGTGCAACGAGTTCGGCCTCGCTCAACCGCTGCAAATCGCCGATCGTTTCGAGGCCCGTCGCGGTGAGGCGGCGTGCCGTCACCGTGCCGACGCCGTTGATCTTCGACACCGCCATCGGTGCCAGCACTTTGCGCGCCTCGCGCTGGCCGATGATCGAGAAACCGCGTGGTTTAAGCATTTCCGACGCAAGCTTGGCGAGGAACTTGTTCGCCGAGAAGCCGATCGACACGGTGATGCCGATCTCACGTTCGACGCGGCGCGCAATCAAGGCCAGCGCCTGCGCCGCGGGGACGTCGCCGAGCAGATTGTCATGGCTGAGATCGAGGTAGGCTTCGTCGAGGGAGACCGGCTCGATGACCTCGGTAGCGGCCTCGAAGATCGCACGGATGCCGACGCTGACACGCCGGTATTTCGCCATGTCGGGCGGGATGACGGTGGCGCGTGGGCAGAGTTCCTGCGCCTGGAACATCGGCATCGCGGAGCGGACGCCGAAGCGCCGGGCGATGTAGCACGCCGTGGTGACGACGCCGCGTCCGCTGGTGCCGCCGACGATCAGGGGAACGTCGCGCAACGCCGGGTTATCGCGCTTTTCGACGGAAGCGTAGAACGCGTCGCAATCGATGTGCGCGATTGCGAGTGTTTCGAGTTCGGGATGGGAAACGATCCGCGTCGAGCCGCATATGGGGCACGCGAGTACCGGACCGGCCGGGCCATCGTCAGGCTCGGCCAGTTCCGTACAATCGCGGCAAAGCGTTTCCGCCAATCACTCAGTTCTCGCCGCCGATGGACAGGTCGCGACGGGCGACGCGGATTCCAATGGTGTAGCCGGCCATGACATCGATCAGCGTGGCGACGACGATGAAGAAGAACACCGACGTACCGGCTGCCTTCACGAGCAGGAACTCGATGAGGCAGGCGACGAACACCAGCATCGACAGACCGTGGTCGAGCAGCGAGGCGCTCGAGGTATAGGTGGCCTTCATGAGCTCGATGAACAGCAAGCCCATCGTGAGCAGAATGATGAGGTCGCCCCATGTAAGCCAAAGCAAGCCAGTCATCAGCGGAACAGGCAGCACCTTATGCGCCAGGAAAACAGTGGCGTCGCCACCCCGGTCGAGAAGCACGATCGCGTTGTACATGATAAAAGAAATCACGATCAGCGGCAGTGCTTTGAACGACATGGAGTGGCTCCGGGCTGTGACGTCGGCAGGGACGTCGTCTGGGCGGCGAGGCTTCAATGTTCGCAGGAAGATGGGACAACTAAGCGGCGGGCTTAAGACGGCCTTGCGGGAAACAATCAGCCAACCGGACCCCGGATGGCCTTGCCGCCGCTAGACGCACCCTGGGCTCGCCTCAGGCGTCAGCCTTCGGCTCCAGAATCTGGCGACCGTTGTACATGCCGGTCTTGGGGTCGAGGTGGTGCGGCCGGCGGCGCTCGCCACTCTTGCTGTCCTCGATGTAGGTCGGCGCCTTCAGCGCATCGGCCGAGCGGCGCATGCCGCGCTTCATGCGCGATACTTTCTTCCTAGGTACTGCCATCGGTGTATCTCCAAACTATAAGCCTGTTGGACGCTGCGCCGACGGCAAGCTAACCCTTAGCTCCCGGCGTGGCGGCGCTGCCGTGCCTCGACATCGAGACTGCCAGCGTATCTTTGTCCTCGTTGCAGTCCTGCCGTTTGACGACTCTGCGCGTTGATCTTAAACGGAAAACCCCGCCAACACCGTGCAAACGCCAATCGCCCCCTGGTCAGAGCCGGAAGCTGCCAGCTATCAGCCTTTCCGAGGGGTCGTCCCGTCCAGGACCGCCAAGGTCAGCGGCCTTATAACGGCAAACCCCGGAAAAGACTAGACGGTGGTTCCGCAGTTTTTAGCTTCTGCTCAGGGCACAGGTAAAATGTCCGACGGAGCATTGGAAGTCGGGTCGGTCGACTGGATGCCCCAGGCTGGCCGAGCAGCTCGAGTATTCACCAGCGGGCGCGAGCGCTCGATAGGTTTTGACAACAGGAATGATGCATGGCAGACCGCGCGCCATCCACAGATCCCATTTCCTTCGAGGCTTGATCCATGTCGACGAAGCAAGCGCGCGGCACGAAGCGCACCTGCCAGAATTCAGGTTGCGGCTCGCGGTTCTACGACCTCAATCGCGAACCCATCACGTGCCCCCTGTGCGGCGCAAACTATCACATCGCATCTGCGCCGCTGATGGCCGATGCGGTCGCTGAGCGCCCCGTCGAGAACAAGGAATTCGCCGATGCGGGCGCGCTCGCACCGGGCGACGCCCCGGAAGTCGCGCCGGAGGATCTGGCCGACGTGGAAGGCGCCGAGGAGCCGGTGGCCGCCGAAGAAGACGAGACCTTCCTCGAGGAGGAAGAAGAAGACGGTGGAGATGTTTCCGGCATCATCGGCGGCGTTGGCGAGGACGAAGAAGAGGCTTAGTTCCTGGTGCGGCGCACTGTTACTTAGTGCGGCGCACTGGCGCCGGGCCGCGGTTGCGGCCTCGGCCCGCAAGGGCGGGCCGGAGCGGTGGGATAGAGTGAGCACTTTCACTGATGCGGCGCACTGGCGCCGGGCCGCGGTTGCGGCCTCGTCCCCCAAGGGCGGGCCGGAGCGGTGGGATAGAGTGAGCACTTTCCCTGATGCGGCGCACTGGCGCCGGGCCGCGGTTGCGGCCTCGGCCCGCAAGGGCGGGCCGGAGT
>CANJPN010000067.1 GCA_947475855.1 Bradyrhizobiaceae bacterium | reverse complement strand
TAGCTGAGGAGGCTCGTCGCACCGAGCGCGAGAGCGAGCAGCGAGGCGCGCTTGCCCGCCACTTCATCGGTCGTGCGTGCAATCGCCCACAAAACTGCGGCCAGCATCAGAACCGGCCAGATCGCGACGACGGCGCTGTTGACCTGGGCCTCGGGCAGAAAGATGCCCAGCGCGCCCATGAGCAGTGCCATCGGCCCGTCGATCAATCGCGACCAGTGCGACACGAGACCATCGACGCCGCCGAGTGCTGTTGTCGTCACCTCGAACCACGATGCGCCTGCCAGCAACTCGCGGACATGCACGAAGCGCAAGGCGTCGTCGGAATCGATGAACTCGAGCGCGCGGCCCGCTCCCTTCGAAAACAGCGCCAATGCCGTCGCGACGGCTACCGCGACGAGCCACCACGCCCACAGCGGCAATACCGCAAATCGCACGCGCTGATGGCCGGCCGGCCGTATTTCGATGGCTGCAATCGTCATTGCAAATCTGTCCCCTGATACCCCCCATGAAAGTAGCCGCGAGTACCTTAAATTCTGTGAAACCATAAGGATTTCACGTCCATGTTGCCGATCCACGGCGGGTTTGCCTCTCACCACGTGCCATCCGCTCAGTGAATATTTACCCTTCCGCCCTAGGCTCCCGGACGTGGTCCTGCGTCCGATGACGCCGGCTTTAGTGTGTCCTTGTTCAGTTCCGGGCGGAAATTCATGTCGCATTCTGATGTGCTGATTATTGGCGCTGGGCCTGCCGGGCTCACCGCTTCCTACCTGTTGACCAAGCAGGGCATGTCAGCGACCGTGATCGAAGCCGACCCGCACTACGTCGGCGGCATCAGCCGGACAGCGAACTACAAGAACTTCCTGTTCGACATCGGCGGCCATCGCTTCTTCTCCAAGTCGAAGGAAGTGGTCGACCTGTGGAAGGAGATCCTGCCGCAGGACTTCATCTCCCGGCCGCGCATGAGCCGCATCTACTACGACGGCAAGTACTACAGCTATCCGCTCAAGGCCTTCGAGGCGCTGACCAACCTCGGTCCGATCGAAAGCGCGATGTGCGTTCTGTCGTTCATGTACAAGCAGGCGTTTCCCAACGAGAAGCCCGTGACCTTCCACGAGTGGGTTTCGAACCAATTCGGCGAGCGCCTGTTCTCGATCTTCTTCAAGACCTACACCGAGAAGGTGTGGGGCATGAGCTGCGACGAAATTTCTTCCGATTGGGCCGCACAGCGCATCAAAGGGCTCGATCTTTGGACTGCCATGGCGAGCGCACTGCGCAATTCCATCGCGCCGGCCAAGAAGGGCCCCGTACGCAAGGCTGACGGCGAGATCATCAAGACGCTGATCGACAGCTTCGAATATCCCCGGCGCGGCCCCGGCATGATGTGGGACGCGGCTGCCGCCAAGACGCGCGCGCAGGGCGGCGAGATCCACATGGGCATGCGTCTCGACAAACTGTCGTGGGACGCATCCGCAAAACGCTGGACGATGACGGCGCAGCGCGAGGACGGCACGACCGAAACGTTCACCGGCAATCACGTCATCTCGTCTGCGCCGATCCGCGAGCTCGTGCGCTCGATCGATGCGCCCCTCAAGTGCATCCAGTCCGCAGACAGCCTTCGCTATCGCGATTTCATCACCGTCGCGCTGATCGTCGAGAAGGCCGACCTGTTCCCCGACAACTGGATCTACATCCACGAGCCCGCAGTGAAGGTCGGCCGCATTCAGAACTTCCGTTCGTGGTCGCCGGAAATGGTCCCGGACGAGAAGCTTGCGTGCCTCGGCCTCGAATACTTCTGCTTCGAAGGCGACGGCATCTGGTCGGCTTCCGACGGCGAACTGATCGGGCTTGCCAAGAAAGAGCTCGAGCAGATCGGGCTCGCGACCTGGAACGAGATCAAGGACGGCTGCGTGGTGCGCCAGAAGAAGGCTTACCCGGTCTATGACGAGGACTACAAATTCCACGTCGAAACGATCCGCTCGGAACTCGCCGAAAATTTCCCGACGCTGCATCTCGTCGGCCGAAACGGCATGCACAAGTACAACAACCAAGACCACGCGATGATGACCTCGATGCTGACGGTCAAGAACATCGCGGCGGGCAAGACGCTCTACGACATCTGGAACGTAAACGAAGATGCCGAGTACCACGAGGCCGGCAACACCGGCGAGATCGAGGCGCTGAAGAGCGTGCGGCTGGTGCCGCAACGTGTCGGGGGCGCGGCTTGATCGAGAGCCTCGCCGAGCACGTGCGCCGCCACGCCGGTCTGATCGCCGAGGCCGCGGGCTATCTCGCGGTCAGCGTCATCGCCCTGTGCATCGACTTCGGCGTGTACTGGCTGTTGCTCGGCGTGTTCTCGAAGGCGTTCGTGCCAGCGGCGTTAGGCTATGCGTGCGGGCTCGTGGTCCACTATCTTCTCGCGTCGCGCCTGGTATTCAAGGCGCGCATGCAAGGCCACGGGATTGTTGCGGAAACGCCGACCTTCGCGAAGTATGCCGGTACCGGGCTGGCGGGTCTTGCGATGACCGCGGCGATAGTCGGGTTCGCCACAGACATCCTGGGGTGGAGTGCGTTCACCGCGAAGGCGCTCGCAACCGGCTGTGCGTTCGTCGCGGTATACTTGATGCGGCGCTACGCCGTGTTCGCAGTTCCTGCCGGGACGGCGGCGGTTCGCGTGTAGGCAAGGCTGCGGCCCATTTAGTGTTTCCCTGCGCTGCGCGCCATTAACCCGGCCTACGCGCCTTCGCGATCATCTCGACGATGTGCATCGGCTTCACGGGAAGTGTTGTCACGTGCACGCCGAACGGCTGAAGCGCGTTGTCGATCGCTGACGCAATGCATGACGCGACCGCAAGCGAGCCGCTCTCCCCCGCGCCCTTCGCGCCGAGCACGTTGAGCGGCGACGGCGACGTCATGTGGTGCAACTCGATCTGCGGAAGGCCCATCGACGACGGCAGCAGGTACTCGGAGAAATTCACCGACAGCGGTTGCGCATCCTGGTCGTAGACCATCTGCTCGAGCAGCACCGTGCCGAGCGCCTGGATCAGCGCGCCGGTGATCTGTCCATCGACGATCTTCGGATTGATGACGCGGCCGCAGTCATGCACCACCACGTATCGCCCGACCTTGATCGCGCCGGTGTGAATGTCGACCTCGACCTCTGCTACGTGCGTGCCGTTGTTGTAGGTCATCGCTTCGGGCACGTAGTTGCAGGTCGCTTCGAGGCCCGGCGTCGAGCCCTTCGGCAACGCAAAGCCCGGAGGCGCCTGCAACGCGCTCGCAATCTGGCCGTAACTCAACGTCCGGCTCGCATCGCGACGCGAGCGGAACACACCGTCGACGATCTCGATATCCTGCGCGGAGCAATCGAGGATCGTGGCTGCCGCCGCCAGTGCCTTGTCGCGAACTTCGGTCGACGCGCGATGCACCGCGGGGCCGCCAACCGCCGTCTGCCGGCTCGCGAATGCGCCGAGCCCGAGCGGCGTTGCCGCGGTATCGCCGGCCACGACGCGAATATGGTCGATCGGCGCGCCCAGCGCGTCGGCGGCGATCTGCGCCAGCGCCGTCGCGATGCCTTGGCCTTGGGCGGTGGCACCCGTTGCTACCATGACGCGGCCCGTGGGACCTATACGAACGAGCGCGCTCTCGAAGGGGCCACGCCCCGACCCTTCGACGTAGTTGGCCAGACCAAGCCCGATGTAGCGGCCTTCGGCACGGGCTGAAGCCTGCCGCGCGGCAAAGTCCGCATATCCACCATGCTCCAGTGCCATCGCCTGCGATGCAGGATAGTCACCGCTGTCATAGGTCATGATGCCGCCGTCGCGCGTGCGCAGCGGCGTGGGATAAGGCATCTCTTCGGGTTGAATGAGATTGCGCCGGCGGATCTCGGCGCGATCGATGCCAATCTTCTCCGCGAGGTGATCCAGCGCGCGCTCCATCGCGAATGTGCCCTGCGGACGCCCCGCGCCGCGCGTCGGCGTCACCGGTGTCTTGTTGGTCAGCACGACGGACGAGGTGTATTCAAACGCCGGCAATCGATACGGGCCGAGCACGTTGGTGCCGGAGTTCTGCGGCACATTGATGCCATGCGGGGTCGCAGCACCGTGATCGTGCAGCATGTCGCATTTCAGCGCGAGCAGGCGACCTTCGGCATCTGCGGCTGCCGTGACGGTCCAGATCTGATCGCGCTCCATCGTCGTCGCGGTGAAATGCTCGCGGCGGTCCTCGATCCATTTCACTGGACGTCGAAGCAGGAATGCTGCCAGCGGCACGATGATCTCTTCTGAGTAGATCACGAACTTCGGGCCGAAGCCGCCCCCGACATCCGGGCAGATCACGCGCACGCGCTCCTCGGTCCAGCCGAGCGTCTTGACGATGATCTCGCGCGCACGGTGCGGCATCTGCGTACCGTCCCACACGGTCAGAACGTCGGCCGCGTCGTCGTACTCCGCAAGCATCCCGCGGCATTCCATGGGATGGCCGCCGCACTTGTGCTGGTCGAGGACCATCGTGACGACGTGCGCTGCACTCTTCGTCGCGGCTTCGACGTCGCCGTAGCCGAAGCTGAACTTCGCGAGCAGGTTGTCAGGGAAACGCGATACCGCCGTCGGAGCCCCGGGCTGCAACGCCAGGCGCACGTCGGCGACCGCGGGCAGAGGCTCGATCTCGCACTCGATAGCGCCGGCTGCATCCTCGGCCAGCGCGCGGCTTTCGGCGAGCACGAGCGCGATCGCCTGTCCGACATATGTGACCTCGTCGCGCGCGAGGATTTCGGGCTCGACCACGTGGCGGATGGCGGCGGCGGGCATCGCAAGCGGCATCCGCGCGGTCGCGACGTGAGGTGCGATATCGGCCGCGCCGAGAACGGCCACGACGCCTGGCATTGCGCGTGCTGCATCGAGATTGAACCTGACGATCCGGCCATGCGCGATGTTGGAGCGGAAGGTATAGGCGTGCAGCATCTCGGGCCGCACGATGTCGTCGACAAAGCGGCCCTTGCCGGTGAGCAGCGGCACATCCTCGAGCCGTGGAACGGAGCGGCCGACGAGGCCATCGCGGGTGGAAGCGTGCGTAGTCGAGGCGTGAGCCATGGCTTGTCTCTGTAGAAGGCCGGAAGGGACGTCGGCGAGGCCGACGCAGGGCAGCAACATGCGGAGAGCCGCCGATCCGGTCAAGACGCCCTCGGGGATCGAACCGCTTCCGGCAGCGCGCCCGGATCGCGTTTCCGCGTAGGTCAAA
Source organism: Bradyrhizobiaceae bacterium (assembly GCA_947475855.1). GTDB lineage: Bacteria > Pseudomonadota > Alphaproteobacteria > Rhizobiales > Hyphomicrobiaceae > CAMDPA01. Next base: position 11,258 of record CANJPN010000067.1, on the reverse strand, counting down.
ATCTTCCTGCGTCCCCGGCTCTTCACACCTTTCAGACGTGCAAAGGTCCCGGATAGCCTTGCTCGACTCGGCTTCCGGGAACGCAAAGATTTCTGAGGCGTCGGTCGTTCGTTTTCGATTCACATCAAACCGTAAGCGCCCTAACGGCACAGCTCAGTGCGCGGCGGCGCCGAGGTAGAGTTCCTTGATGAGCGCATTGTTGGCGAGTTCGTCGCGGCTCTTGCCTTCGTAGGCGATCTCGCCGTGGACGATGATGTAGCCGCGGTCCGCGATCTTGAGGGCCTGATTGAAGTTCTGCTCGGCCATCAACACCGTGAGGCCGAACCTGCGCTTGAGATCACCGATGGCGGCGATAGTCTGGGAAACGAGCAGCGGCGAGAGCCCGACGGAGGGCTCGTCCACCAACAGCAGGGTCGGCGAGGACATCAGCGCGCGGGCGATCGCCAGCATCTGCTGCTGGCCACCCGACATGGTGCCGGCGAGTTGCGTGCGGCGCTCCTTCAAAACGGGGAAGATCTCATAGGAAAGCGCGATATTGTCCGCGATCTTGGCACGCGCTGCCGAACGATAAGCGCCGAGCATCAGGTTTTCTTCGACAGTCAGTTTCGGGAAGAGACGGCGGCCTTCGGGAACGAGTGCTACGCCCAGGTTCACAATCTCCTCGGTGGTAAGGCGGGTGAGATCGTGCGCGGCGCCATCGATGTTGAGCGTGATCATACCGGCGGTGGGGCGCACCGAGCCGATCAGGCACTTCATCAGTGTGCTCTTGCCATTACCGTTGGTGCCCAACAGAACGACAGTCTCGCCATTGCCTACGTGGAGCGAGACGCCCGCCAAGGCGCGCACTGCGCCATAGCTGGCCTCGACGCCGGAAACGGTCAACTCAAGCGCCAAGGTAGGCCTCCTGCACGCGTGCGTTGCCGACCACCTCCTGCGGGGTGCCCTCGCAGATGATCCTGCCGGCTTCAAGACAGACGAGCCGCTGGGAGAAGCGCATCACGGCATGCATGATGTGCTCGATCATGATGATGGTGATGCCCTCGCCATTGAGCTTGAACAACAAGGCCAGCACCTCGTCGATCTCGGAACTCGACAGGCCGGCCATTGCCTCGTCGGAAATCAGCAGCTTAGGGCGCGCCGCCATCGCGCGGGCCAACTCCATCTTGCGAAGCTCGACCTGGGAGAGCTGGCTCGACATCACATCGGCCTTGGACGCCAGCCCCATCTTCTCCAGGATCACGCCGACCTCGTCCATCGCCTGGCGCGACGACTGGCCATGGCCGCCGAAGTCGATGGGGATGAGAAGGTTTTCAAGCACGGTCATGCTGCGGAAAGGCCGCGGAATCTGGAACGAACGCGCGATGCCGCGGCGCAGGCGGACATAGGCCGGCAGTTTGCCGATCTCCTCGCCGCCGAAGACGATCGAGCCGGTGTCATTGCGAAGCGAGCCAGAAATGCAGTTGATCAGCGTCGTCTTGCCGGAGCCGTTGGGGCCGATGAGGCCGAACCGCTCGCCCGGATTGATCGAGACGTGGACGCTGTCGAGCGCCGTGAATCCACCGAAGCGCTTCGATACGTTTTCGACTTTGAGAAGGGGCGCGCTCATGTGCCTTTGCCCTTCTCGTTGCTGGGCCGCACGGTACCGGTCTTGAACAGGCCGACTTTCCTCAGTAGTCCGACCAGGCCTTCCGGCGCGGCGATCACGAACAGCACCAGCATGACGCCGAGCGCGAGAAGGCTCAGCTCCGACGAGATCGTCACCGACAGGTATTGCTGGGTCGCGGACAGCAACAGCGCGCCCAGCACCGGGCCGATCCAGTGCGCCGTTCCGCCGATCAGCGCCATCGCGAGGGGCGAGACCGAATACGGCAGCTCGAACGCCGCGCCGGGAATGGCGAACTGTTGGTACATCGGATTGGGCGCGCCGATCGCGCACATCAGCGCCCCTGATATGCCACACGCGATCAGCTTGAGACGAAGTGTGGGAACGCCCGAGCATTCCGCGGCCAGCTCGTCGTCGCGGATGGCGCGAAGGCCGCGTCCGATCCACGAGCCTTCGACATAGCGCGCGACGGCGACGGCGATCACGACAAGCACGGCGGCGACGACGAACAACATGCCTTCGTAGGTGGGGAAGAACGACGGCAGCGACGGCCGCACGATCTGTATGCCTGCCGCTCCTCCGACGAACTTCCAGTTCACCACGAACGTTTCGAGGATGATGACCAGCGCCACGGTGGCGATCGAGTAGAAGATGCCGCGGAGCCGCAGCGTCATCATACCCGTGGCGACGCCCAGCGCAGTGCCGACGACGGCGGCCGCGAGGATCTGCAGCGGCAGCGGCAGCGCGAACGCCTTGAAGAGCGCGACGGCGGTGTAGACGCCGACGCCGAAGAAAGCGCTCGTGCCGAAATTCACGTAGCCCGCGTAGCCACCCAGGATGTTCCACGCCGTGGCCAGCACGACGAACTGCAACATCACGTAGCCGACGAAGAAGAAGAAGGTGTTCGTCACCATGAAAGTCGAGGCGTAAGCCAACACCAGGAACAGCGCCGCGCCGATCCAGAAGCCCGTCCAGCGCATCGCTACCTCCCGAACAAGCCTTGCGGCCTGACGGCCAGGATGACGAGGAGAAGCCCGAACGAGATCGCGGGCGCCCAGGATGCGCCGTAGATCTTCACCACTTCCTCGGCGACGCCCAGGATGATGCCGGCGATCAGCGTGCCGCCCATGCTGCCGAGGCCCGCCATGACGACGACGCAGAAGGTGCGGCCGATGTAGGCGCGGTCGAGCGTGGGTTCGATGGGCGCGACGATGATCAGCAGCGCGCCGGCCAGCGCCAGCGTCGCGGTGGCGATCCCGAACGCCCATTGCTTGATCGCGACGGGGTTGGCGCCCATCAGGCGGAGCGCGCCCTCGTCCTGGGCGACCGCGCGGATCGCACGGCCGGTGAACGTGCGCGACAGGTAGAGATAGAGTGTGGCGGCGATCACCAGCGCCACGATGAACGCGACGATTAGCCGGTTCGGGATCCGCATCTCGCCGATCTCGAGCGAGCGACCGATATAGCTGGCACTGACCGTGCGCTGATCGACGCCGAACATCTGGATGATGGCGACCTCGATGATGAACATCACACCGAAGAAGAACGCCAGCCCGCGAACACCGCTGTCGGCTCCGCGCTTCTCGAAGGTTTCGTAGTAGATCCTGTACATCAGGATGCCGAGCACGAAGAATACCGGCGTCAAGATCACGCCGGCGACCAGAGGGTCGAAGCCGAGCGTGTAGAGCATGTACGTGCCGTAGGAGCCGAGCACCAGGAAGGCGGGGTAGGCCAGATGCGGCACGTCGAGAAGCCCGAACGCCACCGACAGTCCCAGGCTCACCGCGGCGTAGAAACAACCGAGCAACAAGCCAAAGACGATGGCGTCGCGCAGCAGTTCGAAATCGAAGCTCATTTTACCCCCAAGGCGTGGGCGCAGATCCGCCCGCAATCTACGCGACTGCGGGCGGACGTGATCCTCAACCCTTGCGGGCTTTCTCGAACGGGATGATGGGCTCGCCCGTCTTGCGGTCGGCCGGAGACAAGATGACCTGCTTGCCGGGTCCGCGGAACTGCTCGATGTCCTTGTCCTTCACGCCGCGGAACTGCGCCTGTACCGTGCCCGTCTTCTCCCACTCGCCGTCGGCGGCGAACTTGATCGAACCGACGATCGTCTTGTGGGTGTTGGAACGCAGGTAGCCGGCGATCGCCTTGTGGTCGAGCGACTTCACGGACGCGACGGCCTGCTCGATGAGCTGGCCTTGGGCATAGCCGTAGGGGGCGAGGTAGTAGCCGAGCGGATCGACCTTGGCGGCAACCGCGCGCGGCTGATACTTGGCGAAGAACTCCTTCGTGCCTTCGAAGTACATGGATGGTTCGGGCAACCAGCTATTGAAGTTGATGACGCCGTTGAGCAGCGAGCCCATCGATTCCATCACGGCGGTGAACTGCAGGCCGACCATGCCGCCGCCGAAGATCTTGACGTTCTCGCCGATGCCGATCTCGTTGACCGCGCGCAGAATGCCGGCGCTGTCGGGCGGATAGGAACAGACGAAGACCATGTCCGCGCGGGCGCCACGCAAGGCGCGGATGATGGCCGAGAACTCGACCGTGTTGGGCGGATAGTTCTGCTCGAACACCGTCTTCATCTTCTTCTCGTCGGCGACGCCCTTGGCGAGCTTGACGAGGTTCTGCGCGAACTCCTGGTCGGCGGCCAAGAACGCGATGCTCTGCGCACCGGCCTTCTCGCCGATCTCGATGAAGCTGCGGCCCCAACTGTCGGCGGGTCCCCACGGCGCGATGTTGAACCACTTGTCGTGCTTGACGGTCTGGTTCACCTGGAAGGAGAAGTTGCCCATCAGCAGGAGATCACGCTGCTTGACCAGCGGCATGATCGGACCGGTCGGCACGGTCGCGTAGGGGGCGAAGAGCAGGTCGACCTTGTCGACGTCGAGCAGCTTGGAATAGATCGCCGGGGTCGTCGTGGCGCTGGACTGGTCGTCGTAAACCACCAGCTCGACCTTGCGGCCGAGCAAGCCGCCCTTGGCGTTGATGTCGTCCTTCCAGACCTCGATGCCCAGCAGCGAAGCCCGGCCGCCGGCTGCGAGACCGCCCGTCTGCGGCATGGAGAGGCCAATTTTCACAGGGCCTTGCTGCGCGCTGGCCATCTGAGGGCCGAACGTCGTGCCGGTGGCTACCGCTGCCGCGCCGGTCATCTGCACGGCAGTACGCCGTGTCACCTTGATCTTGCTCACGCAGTATTCCTCCCGAAGATTTCGTGGGTCTGATGCCCGCACTCTATGAAGTATGAAGTTACGCTAGTCCGGTTCCGGTCGCCAGTGCCTGAATGGACGAGTGTCTGAATGGACGATGCCACCAAGCGTTCGGCGACCAGGCCGCATTACTCAGCCTTGATGTTTGCTTCCTTGACGACCTTTTCCCACTTGCCGAGTTCGACGCCGATGAATTTGCCGAAGTCGGCGGAGCCCATCTTGACGATTTCGGCGCCTTCCTTCTCGAAAGCGGCTTTCAGCTCGGCAGTATCCTGCACCGCCTCGATATCCGAGCGGACCTTGTCGACGATCGTCTGGGGCAAACCGGCCGGGCCGACGACGCCCCACCAGTTCATGGCCTCGTAGCCGGGCACGCCGGCATCAGCGATCGGCGGCAGCTCGGGCAGGATCGCGACACGCTTGAGGCTGCCGACTCCGAGGGCGCGGAGCTTGCCCGACTTGATGTGCGGCGTGGTCTGGACGAGCGAGCCCATTGTCACCTGGCTATGGCCGGCGATGACGTCGATCATGGCGGGACCGCCGCCCTTGAACGGCACTTGCACGATGTCGAGCTTGGTCATGACCAGGAACAGCGAGGAGCCCAGGTGCTGGAAGCTGCCGACGCCGGCATGGGCCATATTGAGCTTGCCGGGGTTGGCCTTCGCGTAGTCGAGGAACTCCTTGACCGAATTGACCGGCAGGCTCGGGTTGACCGTCAAGACGTTCGGGCCGGCGCCGACCAGCGCGATCGGCGTAATCGACTTCAACGAGTCGTACTTGAGCTTGTAGAGCCAGGGGTTCACCGCGTGTGCCAGCGAGATGACCAGCAGTGTGTAGCCGTCGGCCGGCGAGGCGATGGCGACCTCGGTTCCGACCACGCCGCCCGCGCCAGCGCGGTTGTCGACGATGACCTGCTTGCCGATCTTGTCGCCGAGCTTGGTCGCAACCATCCGGCCGACGACGTCGTTCGAGCCGCCCGGCGGGAAAGGAATGATCATGCGGATCGGGCGGGCCGGGTAGTCCTGGGCGGAAGCAACGGCCGAGAGGGCCATGAGGCTGGCGCCGAGTGCGGCGAGGGTTGCGGCTGTGCGCTTCATCAGGCGTTTCCTATGGATCTCAGTTGTTTCAGCGCCAGCTCTCGGGCGGGCGCCGCAATTGACCGGCTTTTATAATAAGGTCGGACGGCGTGCGGTTCCAGTGCGCTGTGCCCCATAGTCCGGATGCATGACCAGCAGTGGTGCCATTGCGCGCTGGCTGGAGATGGATGCTCGCCAAATGGCGGCGGTGTCACTGCGCCTTGATGCCGGCAGCTGCGACCACCTTCCCCCATTTATCGGTCTCGTCGGAAATATACTTCGAGAATTCCGCCGTGCTCATCGTCACGACCTCCGACGCGTCTTTCTCGAACTGTTCCTTGACGGCGTTCGTGCCCAGCGCCGCCGTGACTTCCTTGTGCAGCTTCTCCACGATCGGCGCGGGGAGACCCTTGGGACCAGCGAGGCCGAACCAATTGACGGCAGAGTAACCCGGCACGCCCGCCTCGGAAACCGTGGGTAAATCCGGCAGCAAGGGATGCCGCTTGACGCCGGTCGTTGCCAAACCACGCAACTTGCCCGACTTGACGTGCGGCACGGAGGAGATCAGCGCGCTGATCAGCGCCTGGCTATGACCGCCCAGCACGTCCACCAGTGCCGGTCCGCCGCCCTTGAACGGCACCTCGACGATGTCGATGCCCGCCATATAGGCGAAGTTCGCCACCGAGAGATGCTGGAAGCTGCCGACGCCGGCATGGCCGATGTGGATCGAGGCGGGCTTGGCCTTGGCGAGCGCGATCAGCTCCTTGACGTTGTTGGCCGGCACGGACGGATGGACCACCAGCGCGCTCGCCACCTGGCCGAAGATCGCGACCGGCACGAAGTCTTTGGTCATGTCGTATTTGAGCTTGTAGAGCCACGGGTTGACCGCGTGCGCCATCGATACGACCAGCAGAGTGTAACCGTCCGGGGGCGAGTTCAGCACGATCTCGGTGCCGAGCGTGCCACCCGCACCGGCACGATTGTCGACGGAGAACTGCTTGCCCAGACGCTCGGTGAGCTGGTGCGCAACCATGCGGGCAATGAGGTCCGTGCTGCCGCCGGGAGCAAATGGCAGCACCATGCGAACGGGCTTCGCCGGATAGTCCTGGGCCCACACCGGTGCCGACGCCGCCGTAAACAAAGCTGTCGCTGATATGAGCGCAATGCCCGCTCGAATAAGCCTCATCGCGTTCAGCTCCCTGGTTTGAAGCGCGGTTTGCATCCTCCGCCCCATCCGTCCCGTGCCGGCAACAGCAATACGCGAAGGTGATCATGAGCGCCAGCCGGGTCGGGCCCGCATGCCGGCTCTAGGATTTGATGGCCGTCAAGGCGACGGGCGTGCCGCTTGCGCCTTATGGGCGGCGCTCTGCCGGGCACACCGAGCCGCGCACCGTAAGCTTGGAGGCAGAACAACCCGATGACGATCAGGAACCTCGATGCGCTGCTGGCTCCGACGTCGGTCGCCCTCGTCGGCGCGACAGAGCGGAGCGGGTCGGTCGGATCGACCATCGCAGGCAATCTCATCGCTCCGGGGCTCGGGGCGCCGGGGTTCGGCGGCGATATCATGTTCGTCAACCCTAAGGCCGACTTCGTACACGGGCGGCCATGTTTCGAGTCGATCGCCGCGCTACCGAAGACGCCCGATCTGGTCGTGATCGCGACGCCCGCGCCGACCGTCGCTCAGCTCGTCGGTGAGGCTGCTGTGCGCGGTGCGCGGGCCGCCGTCGTGATCACTGCGGGGCTCACGGCGGATGCGCGACAGCAGATGCTCGACGCGGGGCGCGCGCAATTGTTGCGCGTACTCGGGCCGAACTGCATCGGCCTGCTGCTGCCCCGTATCGGGCTAAACGCGAGTTTCGCGCAGTGCAAGGCATTGCCCGGCGATCTCGCGTTCCTGTCTCAGTCGGGTGCGCTCATCACCGCGGTGATCGACTGGGCGAATTCGCGGCGCATCGGATTTTCTCACGTGCTCTCGCTCGGCGATATGGAAGACGTCGATTTCGGCGACATGCTCGACTATCTCGCCGGCGATACGCAGAGCCGGGCCATCCTGCTCTACGTCGAGGCGATCACACACGCGGAGAAATTCCTGTCGGCGGCGCGGCGGGCGGCGCGCGTAAAGCCGGTGATCGCGATCAAGGCGGGGCGTAACGCTGCGGCGTCGAAGGCGGCAGCATCGCACACCGGCCGCCTCGCGGGGCTCGATGCTGCCTACGACGCTGCATTCCGGCGGGCCGGCGTCTTGCGCGTCAACGCGCTCGAAGAGCTGTTCGAGGCCGCCGAAATGCTCTCGCGCATGCCGCGGCATACAGGTGAACGGTTGCTGATACTCACCAACGGCGGCGGCGCGGGCGTGCTCGCTGCCGATCATCTGGGCGACGAGCACGGCCGGCTGGCGCAGCTTTCACCGCAAACGATCGGGCTGCTCGACGGCAAACTCCCAGATAACTGGTCACGAGCCAATCCAGTGGACGTGATCGGCGATGCCGGACCAGAGAGGTATGCTGATGCGCTGGCGGTGGCGCTGACGGACCCGGATTGCGACGCGGTGCTCGCGATCAACTGTCCGACAGCGCTCGCCTCCAGCACGGAGATCGCCCGGCGCGTGATCTCGACGTGGCAAGCTGCACAACCGACGAAGCCGCTGATCACGAATTGGCTCGGCAGCGCCGCTGTCGCGGATGCGAGGCGGCTGTTCGCGGAGGCCGGCGTCGCGACGTTCGAAACGCCCGGCGCGGCCGTGCGCGGCTACATGCAGATGGTGCGCTACGGGCGTGCGCAAGACGAGTTGATGCGGACGCCGCCGGCGATGCCGAAGGGTGACGCGCCCGACATCGCGACGGCAACCGCAGTAATCGCGCATGCGCTGAAGTCGGGCAGAACCATCCTGTCGGAGATCGAGGCAAAAGCGCTTGTCTCGGCTTACGGCATCCCTGTGGTGCCGACGTCGGTAGCCGCCGATCCCGACGACGCACGGCGTGTCGCTAAGAAACTGCTGGCCGTGCATGCCAGCGTTGCTTTGAAGATCCTATCCGATGACGTCTCGCACAAATCTGATGTGGGCGGCGTGGTGCTCGACCTCGCAACTGGCGACGCTGTGCACGACGCGGCCGTGGCAATGCTCGCGCGTATCAAGGCGATCAAGCCCGATGCGCGAATCGCGGGTTTCACGCTGTCGCCGATGATCAAGCGGCCCCGCGCATACGAGCTGATCGCAGGCATCACGGTCGATGCGACATTCGGGCCGCTGGTGATGTTCGGCGCGGGCGGAACCGCCGTGGAAGTTATCGCCGACACCTGCCTCGCGCTGCCGCCGCTCGACATCAAGCTCGCGCACGATCTCATCGCGGGGACACGCATTTCGAAATTGTTGGCGGGATATCGTGATCGCGAGGCCGCCGATGCCAACGCCATCGCGCTCGCACTCGTGCGCCTCAGCGGGTTGGCTTGCCGCCATCCGGAAATCCGCGAGATCGACATCAATCCTCTGCTCGCGGACGAAACCGGAGTGATCGCGCTCGACGCGCGCGTAAGAATTGCGGACGCCGCCGCGCAACCGCGACCGCCGCTGGCGATCAAGCCGTATCCGGAACTGTGGGAGAAGCGGATTGAGGCCGGCACGATGCAAGCAATGCTTTTGCGTCCGATTCGGCCCGAAGACGAGGCGCTCTATGCCGCGTTTCTGTCGCGCGTGACGGCGGAGGACATGCGGCTGCGTCTGTTCGCGCCGCAGAAATCGCTGACGCACAAGTTCCTCGCGCGGCTCACGCAGATCGACTACGCGCGGGAGATGGCATTCGTGGCGCTCGCCGAAGACAATGGTGAACTGCTCGGCGTAGCGCGCTTCATCGCCGATCCCGACTATATCAGGGCGGAATATGCGATCATCGTGCGATCTGACCTGAAGGGCCGCGGCATCGGCTGGGCGTTGATGTCCCATCTCATCGACTATGCCCGCGCCACCGGCATCCACGAATTGTACGGGACGGTGCTGAACCAGAATAGCAATATGATCAAGATGTGCTCGGAACTGGGATTCAGGATTCAAAAGGATCCTGAAGATCTGGCAGTGCGCCTCGTCACATTGAAGCTCGCACGGTGAGCCGCGGGATTGCGGTACCTATTTGGCATTGCCGGCGTCGCGGAGGCTCACGATGTAGGCGATCAGGTCAGAGCGGTCTTCGGCCGCGATCACCAGATTGGGCATATCGTTGTGCGGCGTTCGGAGCCAGACCGCGATTGCCAGACCTGTCATGCCGGGCGAATTGGCGATAACGCGAAACGGCGCTAGTCCTGGCACCGGCGAGGACTTGTCGCCCGGACCGACGCCGTGACACCGGGCGCAGTTCTGCTCTGCAAATGCAGCTCCGCGAGATGCAACCCCCTCGGATTGTGCGAAGGCTTCAGGCATGGCTGCGATCGAAACCGCCATGAATACCGCGACGCCTGGAATAGAAACCGGTGATTTCATGGGGCGTCCTGAATTGATGGCCGGTAGCCACAATGGTCACCGGCGCGTTCTTCGAGGTCCAATCCAACGAGTCGACGCCAGCGTCACCGGCAGATGAGGACCGGCACGGCACTGTGCGTGACGACCTGGTTCGCCTGACTGCCGAGCAACAGCCGGGACAGACCGCGGCGGCCGTGGGATGCCATCACGATCAGATCACAGCCACTCGTCTTCGACTGCTCGATGATTCCATCGGCCGGGAACTGGTCGCGGACGTGCCTCTGATCGCAGTCGACACCGGCAGCCTTGGCCATTGCGGCCGCCTTCGTCAGCACCTGCGAGGCGTTGTCGTCGCACGACTTCTCGTACGCGTCGATCGGGAATCCGATTGCCATTTCGCCGGGAACTTTGGTGGCCCAGGACTCCGTCACGAACACGAACGTGACCTTGGCGTTCAGCGCCTTTGCCAGTACGATTCCCTGATCGACCGCCTTGTTGGCCAGCTCGGACGCATCGGTCGCTATTAGCAGATGCCTGTACATGAGTTGCTTCACCTTATTTTCTCGATGGTCCTGGAGGATCGGCCGCACGATCGCCACCTCGCCTTCCGTTCGGTGATCATCGGCCCGCCGGCGCCAAACGTCGAAACACATGATCAACGAGGTATCTTCGCACCAGGGAGTGCCATGGGGCGTGTGCTGGAACCGCGTTGGATGATGTGAATGTGGGGGCTGCGTCCGCCCTTGGCGTTGACATCGCTCAACCCGCACGAACGTCAGCGGCCGCCTGGCGCTGGGCACATGGAAATTGACTGCAGGGATTGACGGATACCCGGCATTGACGGCGAAGACCGGTGGGGTAGACAGTCCTACCCTAATTCAACGAGGCTTCGACGCGGCGCTCGTCCGCTGCCCTCG
>CANJPN010000066.1 GCA_947475855.1 Bradyrhizobiaceae bacterium | reverse complement strand
CGCCAAGAGGCAGTAGGTGTAACAATCACCGCCATAGCGGCAAGCCCGGACCTTCGCCTTTACACGCTCGAAGCCCTGCCGTTCGGCGCCAGGCGCGAAGAGATCGGGGTGGGTGGTCGTCATCATGGCATCTGCCATGCGCGGGCTTGCACGGGTCTTCAGCCGGTGTTGGCGACCGTTCGGATCGCGGAAGAACGCGCCGCGTGCACTCGCCCAAAATCGCTCCCGCGTGAAAGGCTGGTCCATAACACCGAGCAGCGGTTCGCCGTCGCTCGTCAGCCCGATCAAAGTGCCCCATACCGGCAGGCCGAGCACGAAGGCGCGCGTGCCGTCGATCGGATCGACGACCCAGCGCATGGGTTGCTCGAGTGCTTCGTCGCCATATTCCTCGCCCTCGAAGCCATGTGCCGGAAACCGTGCCTTCACCAGCTTGCGGACGACACGCTCTGCAGCGCGGTCGGCGGCGGTGACTGGATCGTAGCCGCCGTCGGAGGCCTTATTGTCGACGATGAGGCGGCGGCGGAAATGCGGGAGGATCGCCTTGCCAGCCGCGTCTGCCAGTTCGTGGGCGAACTCGAGAAGTGCTGCTGCAGATGGCTGCTTTACTGGTGGCAATCGTCTCTCCTTGCGCATTTTTCGGATGCTCCAGCCGTACTTCACTGCTCGTGACCCGGTGTTCGCGCCAGGTCAAGAACCAGCCAATCAACATCCGCAAGGGGCCAGTCGCTTTGCCGCACTAATTCCTGCATAGCTGAGGCTGCTGATCTGCGCATTTTGATGTTGCGAATGCTGCGCCGCATCTATAATTTGTGCATTGCGTCATCGACGAGCCTCCCTCGTCGTGTCGTGCCCTTCTTGGGCGTTTCCTCCCTAGACTTGGGCCGCACGGTAATCCCGCGCGGCCTTTTTTATTTTTCAAGGGGTTGTGCCCCAGGAAATACCGCTCCCGGCATCAAGAGCCCAGCCGACCCTGTCCCTCGTACAGCTCCAGTTTGTGAGTGTGTTTCGCACGATAGATCGCTGAGTGCGACCAATAGCTGCCTTGCAATCTGCTGCGACGCAGCATACCTATCGTGTGCAGGCCAGCGACTTGTCGCGGCTTGTGCCCACTCTGGGCGTTTCCTCCCTAGACTTGAGCCGCCTTAAGGGCGGCTTTCTTTTTTGTGGGCCGGCAAATTGCAAGCGCGGGCGCCTATTCGGCCGCCGCCCTGCCGTCTGCTGCGGGAGTGAACTCCGCGATCAATCGACGGCACAAAGCCGTCAAGTCAAGCCGAAGCTGCTCAAATCGCTTCGTCGGGCGGAGCGTGGCCTCATCCACGTACAGCGCCCGGTTCAGCTCAACCTGCAAGGCGTGCACGCCCATATTTGGACGTCCGTAGTGCTCGGTGATGAAGCCACCCGCATACGGCCGGTTGAGCTGGGCGTGGTACCCCAGACGCTGAAGTTGATCACGAACAAGCCGCGTCAGCCGCTGATCGCACGACGCGCCGAAACGATCCCCAATCACGACATCCGGTCTTGTGCCTGCGGCATGGTTCATCGCCGCCGAGGGCATGGAATGGCAATCGATCAGGATCGCGACACCGAATCGCTCGCGTGCCCGGTCGAGCAAATTCGACAGGTCGGCATGAAACGGCCGGTACAGCCGCTCGATGCGTTCGAGTGCTGCGGGGAGACTTGGCGGCGTATGATAGATCTCCTCGCCGTCGGCGACGATGCGGGCGATCGTGCCGAGGCCGCCCGCGACCCGGATCGACAGGCCGTTCGCATAGGATGGTAATTTACTGCCGAACAGCTCGGGATCGAGTTCGAAAGGTTCACGATTGACGTCTACGTAAGCGCGCGGGAAACGGGCAGCTATCATCGGCGCACCCAAGTCAGTCACGCCGGCGAACAATTCGTCAACGTATACGTCTTCGGATTTCCGAAGCGAGAGCGCATCAAGACGCGAATATTCCAGGAGAATACGCGGGTAGTGGCGGCCCGAGTGCGGCGAGCAGAAGACAAACGGCGAGTCATGGCTGGCCGGCTCGATGATCGAGTGGCCCGGCGTCAATTCGGCCAGGATTGAAGCGCGTTCTTCGAAGGGCATGATGCTCGCGTGCCGCAGAAATGAAGCGCTTACAATGGCAAGCGCCGCACGCGCTGTCCATGGTGATCAAGGGGATAGCGACTATCTGCGCTGACCTGTGGCCCCACATATGCGGCCGCGACCATGCATGTCGTCCGTACAATTCTCAAATCGCCCGCTCGCACATCGGTTCGCGGCATCGCACGCCATACCCGGACGCGATCGAGCGACCGTCCTTTCAAGGTGAACTGCTGTCGCGTTCCCAACGACATGTTTCCATCGACATTGCCGAAATATGCACGCAAGTTCACACTACGTTTACCTAAAATACGTCAGATTGCATGGGCACTGGGACAGTTTCATCCATAGTGTGGAAAATTCGATCTTCCGTCCGACCGGCGCGCCCGAACAAACATGGCCATCCAGACCTCAGCACAAATGCTCCGCCGCATCATCCTCGCGGAGGATGACGAGTCGATGCGTGGCTTTCTCGAGCGTGCGCTATCGCGAGCAGGCTACGAAGTGACGTCGTTCGCGAACGGACGAGATGCTTACGAGCATCTCCGAAAGGAGCCCTTCACGTTGCTGCTCACAGACATCGTGATGCCGCAGATGGATGGGATAGAACTCGCGCGGCGCGCCAGCGAACTCGATCCAGACCTCAAGATCATGTTCATCACCGGCTTCGCCGCCGTCACGCTCAACAGCGAAACGCCCAAAGACGCGCGTGTTCTTTCCAAGCCCTTCCATCTCAAGGACCTCGTTCGCGAGGTGGACAAGATGTTGAATTCTTGATTTCAGGGCGGCGCAGTGGCGCCGGTCAGCTTCGCGACCCAGACCGGCGAAGTTGGCCGCATAGCGGACACGTTGCGAGAACTCAGCGAATTGCCCGTTCGATAGCGCTTCAAGAAAGGCTCACCGGATCGGGAGCCAAAGGGTCGTTGCGGTGGACCCATGCGCACATGCTGAGGCCGAGGCTGAACATCAGCGTCAACATGGCCGTTCCTCCGTACGACACGAATGGCAAGGGTATGCCGACGACGGGCAATGCCCCGGACACCATGCCGACATTGATCGCGGCATAAAGAAAGATCGAGACCATCGTTCCGCAAATCATCAGGCGACCGGCACGGCTCGCGGTGCCCAACGCCATGCCCAGCAAAATTGCGAGCAGCACACCGATCAAGATCAGTACGGCCATTGAGCCGACGAAGCCCCATTCCTCCGCGATTGTCGTAAAGATGAAGTCCGTATGCTTTTCAGGCAGGAAATCGAGCTGGCCTTGGGTACCGGACAGGAAGCCTTTGCCAGTGACCCCGCCTGAGCCCATCGCGATCTTCGATTGCGTAATGTGATAGCCGGCACCGAGGGGGTCAGATGCAGGATCGAGAAACACTTCGATGCGACGGCGCTGGTAGTCGTGCAGGAAGGGTACCGCGAGCGGAATCCCAATGAACAACGACGCAAGACCGCCAGCGAAATACAGCAAGTGAACGCCAGCCATCAACAACATCGAACTGCCGAGCATGCCGACCATCATCGCGGTGCCGAGGTCCGGCTGCTTCAATATCAGCGCCATGGGAACTGCAATCATCGCGACCGGCACCAATAGCCAGAGCGGATGAGATATCCGGTTCGCGGAAAGTGAGTGGAAGTACTTCGCCAACGCCATCACGAGCGCGACCTTCATCATTTCGGAAGGCTGGATGGTCAGTGGTCCAAGCGGTAGCCAGCGGCGCGCGCCCAATGCTTCGCTGCCAACGAACGGCACGAGCAGCAAGGCGATGAGCGCCACCGCATATGCGGGATAGGCGAGTTGCAGCCAGAACCGCAGCGGCACCACAGCAACGACAATCAACATGGCAAGGCCGATGACAAACCGCAGCGCGTGACGCTCGGCCCAGGGCGACCATGAACCGCCAGCAACCGAATAGAGCGCGGCAAGTCCGAGGCCGGTCAGGGCACACAAGGCGATCAACAGCAGCAAGTTCAGCTCGCCCAACTTGTCGATGACGCTTGGAGGCGGACGATAGAAGACGCCGGAATTCATGCCTTGTGCCCCTTGCCGTCGCGATCGGGAGAGCCGCCGCCGGACGCTTCGGGCGAAGGTCTGGGCGCGGGAGGCGACACGGAAATGGCGGGCTTTCGCATTGGATCGCGCTGCACCAGTTCGGCCATCAACTCGCGCGCCAGCGGCGCTGCAACGGCGCCACCGCCGCCGCCGTGCTCGACAACGGCTGCTACGGCATAGCGTGGAGCGTTCGCTGGAAAGTAGCCGACGAACAACGCATGATCGCGTTCCTCCCAGCGGAGGCTCGTCTGGTATCGGTTCGCCGAGCGCCGAGAGACTTGTGAAGTTCCGGTCTTGCCGGCGACCTCGATACCCAGATCCGACATGCTCGCCCGCGCGCCAGTGCCGCCACCTTCATTGACGACGGCGCGCAACGCTCGTTGCACCGCTTGCAGGTTCCGGTCGTTGACGCCGAGACGTGCAAACTGCGGGCGTGCTTTGTCCAGCTCCGGGCGCACGAGGGTCGGCACCACGGCGTTGCCTGTGGCGGCGCGCGCGGTCATTACGGCGAGCTGAAGTGGCGACGTGAGCACATAGCCCTGGCCGATGCCGGTGAGAATCGTTTCCCCGCCGAGCCAGGGGCGGCCGATCTTGCCGCGCTTCCAAGTGGGCGTTGGGATCACGCCGGGTGATAGCGGGGCGATACCCGCCTGGTAGGTCTGGCCCAATCCGAGGCGGCGGCCCATTGATGCCAGCGCTTCGATCCCCATACGGCGGGCAACTTCATAGAAATACACGTCGCAGCTTTCGCGCATGGCTCTGTGCAGATCGCAGCGGCCATGTCCGCCGCGGTTCCAGCATCGATAGCTCTTGTCCGCCAATGTGAAAGTGCCCTGGCAGTCGATGCGTTCGCGCAGATCAATCACGCCGGCTTCCAGCGCAGCGAGGGCCGTCACGATCTTGAAGGTCGAACCGGGCGGGTAGAGGCCCGACGTGGCGCGATTGAACAGCGCATCCGGTTTGGCGACTTCTACACGCTGGCCCGTTCGCAAAGATCGGTTGCGGCGGCGGCCTCGCAGCGGCTCCGGCGGCGGTGGAGGCGGCTGCGGTGTATTGAGCGCCGGGTCATAGCCCGGGGATGAGGCCATCGCGACGATCTCGCCGCCGATCACGTCGATCGCCACTGCTGCGGCGCGGCGCTCGCGCGACAAGCGCTCGACGAGCCAGCCCTGCATGTCGACATCGATCGTCGTCGCAATATCGCTGCCCTGCAGGGGCTCTGTGCGGGCAATGTTGCGTACGATGCGGCCGCGCGCATCGACTTCGCGGCGGACAATGCCGCTTTGTCCGCGCAGCGTTTGTTCCATGCCGCGCTCGACACCGGCTCGGCCGATGCGAACACCAGGAATGCGAAGCGCTGGATCGTCGCCCATCGCGAAGCGCTCGACCGCACCGACGTGGCCGATGACATGACCCACAATCTTCGAGTGATGATAGACGCGGCGGCTGAAGGTTTCGGTCTCGATGCCCGGCAGCTCGGGCGCCATCAGGTTGATGGTGGCAATCTGGTCCCAGGTGAGATCGCTCGCAACCAGGATCGGAAGATTGGCCGGCTGGCGCTTTGCACGCGCGACAACACGCGCGCGTTCGTCGGCAGGAACGGGCACGATCTGCGAAAGCCGTTCGAGCGCGAGATCCATGTTTCCCGCGAGTGCAGGTACGATCGATACGCGGAGCGTCTCATCGTTGGTCGCCAACGCGACGCCGAAGCGATCGAGAATCCTCCCCCGTGTCGGGGCCAGCGGAATGACGTTCAAGCGGTTGTCGTCGGCAAGGAGCGAATAGCGGCCGGCATCCAGCACCTGGATTTGGTAGAGCCGCGCGCCCAGTACGCCGAAGCCGAGCGCTTGTCCCAGCCCCAACAGCACGGCGCGCCGCGAAAAGGCCCGGCGCTCGTCACCTGCAAGGATCGCTGCGGGCTGGCGCTCGTCGCTCATCACAGTCCTCGCTCGAGGCGGCTGTTGACGCGGACGGGCTCGGCCGACTCGCCGGGCACGAGCAGCAGCATCACCAAGTAGGCACCTGCTGCGATGGCGACAGCAAGGACGAGCGGCTGTATTTCCATCGAGCGCAGATAGTAGATCGACGCCACCGACCACTGCATCATCGCGAGGGTGACGATCGTGACCAGGAACAGGAAAACACTCGACAGAAATCCATGGGTGCGGTCGGCCGTGACCGAGCGGATCATGGTGTAGCCGCAAAGATAGATCAGCGCCCAGTACCCAAGCGGGCCTTGGCCGGCGACATCGGTCGCAAAGCCCGCCAAGAACACAAGCCAATCCGGCGTCGCCTGTCCCCAGCGCTCGACGCAGCGGTGGATCACGACATACGGCAGCAGCGGAAACACGAGACGGAATTCCGGCGGCGGACCCCACGGTAACGCACAGATGAGCGTGGCCAGCACGATCAAGACAACGGGCAGAAATCGGACCGTATGGATCATTGGCGCACCCTCTGATCGCCGACGATGCGATTGCGCACCACCTTGCTGGGATCGACGGGCAGCCGCAGCTCTTTCGTCAGCGCGAGGCCAGGATTGTCGTACAAGAGCACGCTTACATACTCGAGTTCGCCAAGCGAGGCGTTGAGCTCTGCGCGCGGGCCGCCCTGGGTGAACGACGTAAATCCAATGCGCATGCCGCGGGGGAACATGCCGCCGATACCCGCGGTCACAATCTCCTCGCCCTGGTCGACAGATATGTCCGGCGGCAGCATCGTGAGGCGCGGCCGTGGGCCGTTGTCGCCGGCGAGAATGGCGCGATACTGGTTGGTGCCGACCATCACGGGAACGCGGCTGTTGATGTCGGTGAGCAGCAACAGGCGCGAGGTCTTGCGGCCCGCCTCCACGATACGGCCGAGAACGCCGTCGGCGTTTATGACCGGTTGGCCGACTACAATGCCCTGCTCGGTACCTGCCTCCAGAAGCGCCGAATGAAGGAAGCCTCCGTTGGAGGTCGCAATTACCCGTACCGTGCGATAGTCGATGCGCTGCTGCTCGAGCGCCTTGGTGAGCACAGCGAGCTCTTCCATCTTGCGTTCGAGTTCACGGGCCCGGCTTTCCCATTGCTTCAGTCGCTGGTTCTCCGCCTTGACGCGTTCCAGGTCGGCGAAGCCGTCATAGCTGGACTGGACCTGACGAACGAGGCGACGCGCGGGCTCCAGCGGCAGCATGGCCGCGCTCAGCGCAGGCGCAATCCAGGATTCTGCTTCGGCGCGCAGCTCTTTGATGGCGGGATGGTCGAGACGGCTCAATGCGATCAGGGCGAAGGATACGAAGTAGAGCACAGGCAAGCGCAGCGAGAATGCGCCCCGCGGCCGCGGCACATAGCTGCCGCGCAAGAACCGATCCTTCGAGAGCAGGCTCATATGCGCTCAATTCCAACCGATGTTGCGGGCCGACTTAATGGATGGGGAGCCACAGCAGACCTCATCACGGCTTGATAATCAGATGCTCGCGCTCGGCGAAGTTCTGCAAGATCGCGACGGTGCCGTTGATGACGCAATGCGTCGGCATCTCGGGCACGACGAAAGCAACGCCAACGCGACGCTCCAATTCGGCACCGAGGTTGTGGAGTAGCGCTCCACCGCCACTCAAATAGATGCCGCGCTCACAAACGTCGGTCGAGACTTCCGGCGGCAGATCCTCGAGGGAGCGCATGATGAACTCGGAAAGTTCTTCGATCGGCGGCTCCAACGCCTCGGCGATATCCTGGGGGCCAAGCACAATACTCTTGGGGCGACCGAGGCGGAGATCTCGGCCACGGATGTGGATCTCGGCATGGCGGCCGTTGGGCTGGTAGAGTGCCGTGCCCGCTTCAATCTTGATCCGCTCGGCGTTGGTTTCGCCTATCAGCAACTGATGGGTGCGGCGCACGTGGCGGACGATGGCTTCATCCATGGCATTGCCGGCGCAGCGAAGCGAGCGGGCGAGGACGACGCCGCCCAGCGAGAGCACCGCGATGTCGGTCGTGCCGCCGCCGATGTCCACGACCATCGAGCCGGCCGGATCGTCTATGGGTAGACCTGCTCCGAGTGCCGCTGCGACCGGCTCTTCGATCAGGTAGACCTTGCGAGCGCCGGCCGAAAGCGCCGTTTCATAAACGGCGCGGCGCTCCACCGGCGTTGCGCCGGCTGGCACGCAAATCGCGATTCGCGGGCGGCGGAAGTCAAAGGCACGGCGGGTGCGGCCGATGAAGTGGCGCAGCATCTGCTCGGTGGCGATGAAATCGGCGATCACGCCATCCTTCAGGGGACGGATGGTCTCCATACTCTCGGGTGTGCGGCCGAGCATGGCCTTGGCCTTCGCGCCGACCGCGAGCACTTCGCGAGTGCCATTGCGGGAGCGGATAGCGACAACCGACGGCTCGTCGATCACGATGCCCTTGCCGGCGACATGGACCAGCGTGTTGGCCGTGCCCAGATCGATCGAGATGTCGTCGGAGAAGACGCTGGTTACACTAAGTCGCATTCGATCAGAGGCCTTTGGCACTGGTTCGGGACGACACGATCAGATGTGCTGCGCGCATCATCGCGGCACATTCGAGCCGTGCCATCCCGGCACAAACGTGACCCGCGCGCCTCGAAACCCGCCCGGATTCACTCGGGCTTCGTGGACTTCACGGGAGTCCGACGCCAATCTCGCGCTTACGCTTCACGCAGCTTCAACCCTCTGCTGCAAAGCATGCGCCAACTCGAGCTGACATCACATATCCATTGCGGCGGCTCAGTTGCAGCGGCTGGCAGGTGGCCTCCTTACCCCGCCGCGACAACTTCGGCCGGCCCAAGCGGGGCCAGCGGCCATCGTCTTAACATACGTGGCGCGGCGGCCGGTACAACGACGTGGGCCTCGCAGTGCGTTCTTCGCCATGCGAGGTGACTGGTGTGCTGCCGGAGCAACGCAGGCTCACCTTAACCGGCGACAACCTCAACCGATACGTCTCGCCAATGCATAATGGTATTCGCGCCCCGGCGAAGGCCGGAGCGCGAGATCAGACGGTCAAACGGATCAATGCCGGGCATCGTAAGCGTTCGCGGCGCGCGTGCCGGTGTCAGACCCTCCGGGTCTGACACCCTTGCGAGGGTTTAGATACCCTTGAGCTTGGCTTCGGGACCGCGGGGTTGGGCGACGATCTGGCGCTGGCGCTTGATCATCAGTTTCGAGAGAGCGGCCACGTAGGCTTTGGCCGAGGCGACCATGGTGTCGGGGTCGGCGGCCTTGGAGCCCACGCTGCGGCCATCCTCCGACAGGCGGACCGAGACTTCGGCCTGGGCGTCGGTGCCTTCGGTGACGGCGTGGACCTGATAGAGCTCCAACGTAGCCGTGTGCGGCACGAGCTTCTGGATGGCGTTGAAGATCGCGTCGACCGGGCCGTTGCCGGTCGACTGCACCGTCTTCTCCTTGCCTTCGACCTCGAGTGTCATGGTCGCGGTCTGCGGGCCCTGCGTGCCGGCGACGACCATCATCGAGACCACCTTGATATGGTCTGCGTTGGTCGCGATCTCCTCGTCCACCAGCGCCTCGATGTCCTCGTCGTAGATCACCTTCTTGCGGTCGGCGAGCGCCTTGAACCGGTTGAACGCGTCCTCCAAGGCATTATCGCCGAGTTCGTAGCCGAGCTCTTTCAGCTTGGAGCGGAAGGCCGCACGACCCGAGTGCTTGCCCATGACCAGCGAGGTCTTGGCGACGCCGACGGACTCCGGCGTCATGATCTCGTAGGTCTGGGTGTGCTTGAGCATACCGTCCTGGTGGATACCGCTCTCGTGCGCGAAGGCGTTCCGGCCGACGATCGCCTTGTTGTACTGCACAGGGAACGAGGTCGCGGCGGCGACGAGCTTCGAGGCGCGGGTCAACGTGGTCGAGTCGATACCGGTCGCGTAGGGCAGCACGTCGGCGCGGGTCTTGATCGCCATCACGATCTCTTCGAGCGCGGCATTGCCCGCCCGCTCGCCAATGCCGTTGATGGTGCATTCGATCTGGCGCGCGCCTGCGCGAACGCCGGCCAGGGAGTTGGCGACGGCGAGGCCGAGATCGTTATGGCAGTGGGTCGAGAAGATCGCCTTGTCGGCGTTCGGCACGCGCTCGATCAGCATCCTGAAGAGCGCGTAGTATTCGTCCGGAACGGTGTAGCCGACGGTATCGGGAATATTGATCGTCGTCGCTCCGGCCTTGATCGCGGTCTCGACGCATTGGCACAGGAAGTCGTGCTCGGTACGCGTCGCGTCCTCGGCCGACCACTCGACGTCATCGGTGAAAGCGCGCGCGCGTGAGACCTGGGCGCGGACCATGTCCAGCACCTCGGCCGGCTCCTTCTGGAGCTTGTATTTCATGTGGATCGGCGAAGTGGAGATGAACGTGTGGATGCGCGGG
Organism: Bradyrhizobiaceae bacterium; assembly: GCA_947475855.1. Classification (GTDB taxonomy): domain Bacteria; phylum Pseudomonadota; class Alphaproteobacteria; order Rhizobiales; family Hyphomicrobiaceae; genus CAMDPA01. The sequence goes on along the minus strand of CANJPN010000066.1, from coordinate 6,128 downwards.
CGCCTGGCGTGGCGCACCGCCTCGCCGCAGCGTTCGATGTCTTTGGCGCCGGCACGGGCGAGGCCACAGACCGCTGCGTTCTTGACGCGCTTGGCGATCTCGGAGACGGCCTCGAAGTCGCCGTCGGAAGCGATCGGAAAGCCGGCCTCGATGACATCGACGCCCATCTCATCGAGCAGGTCGGCGACCTCGAGCTTCTCCTCGAAAGTCATCGTCGCGCCGGGCGACTGCTCGCCGTCGCGCAACGTCGTGTCGAACATGATGATGCGGCCGGTATCTGCGCCGGCTTTGTCGCCGGGATGGGCGGACTCGATGGTCATGGGAGCGGTTCCTGGAATACTTTTGCTTTTCGAGCACAACGGGCTGCTGAGATCAACGGCCGTGAGCGTTGCGTGGCTGGCGTCACTGCATCCCCTGAGCGGCCGGCCCTGCGGGACCGCAGAGCATCAGGCGACGGCCCAGGGGCCTCTAAGCAGCAGAAGAAGCTTTGCCAGGAGTAGCGCAGCAGCCGTCGCCGCGCCGCGTGTGCGGGTCGGGATCGGGGCCGGGGCATGGGTGCCGGTGCGCATAAATCTCGGGTCTCGGAAGCAGATGGCCGGATTAGTGCCAACTCGGGCGCTATTGTGCAAGCATTTTCGTTAAGGAGATGTTTCTTGATGACCTCGCCTTGGCAGGCGCCACGTTCACGCCTGCTCTGAGTGCAAAAGATCAGGTGGTGACACTTCCGCTCGGCGGCAAAACGCGGCTTGAGTGACGGGGCGACGGGGGTAGGATCGGGGAAACTCAAACCGAGGGAGCGGTCCGATGGCTGATGCTCGCGCTAAACGCATGCACCTTGGCGTGTTCTTCAATCATACGGGGCATCACATCGCCTCGTGGCGGCACCCGAAGGCGGACGCCGATGCCGGCATCAACATCGACCACTATGTGCGGCTGGCGCAGACCGCAGAAGCGGCCGGACTCGATTTCCTGTTCTTCGCGGATTCGGCGGCGACGGCGGAGCGGACGCGGGAATCGCTGAAGCGATCGGCTCAGTACACGGCCTATTTCGAGCCGACGACGCTGCTCGGCGCGCTCGCGATGGTGACGAAGCGCATCGGCCTCGTAGCGACCGCGACCACATCCTACAACGAGCCCTACAACGTCGCCCGCCGGTTCGCTTCGCTCGACCACATCTCCAAGGGGCGCGCAGCGTGGAATGTCGTGACCTCGGGTAACGCCTCGGAGGCGCCGAACTTCGGCCGCGACGAGCACTACGGGCATGAGGATCGCTACGACCGGGCGCGCGAGTTTGTGAATGTTGTTCACGGCCTATGGGACAGTTGGGACGACGACGCATTCCCGCGCGACAAGGCTTCGGGTGTGTTCCTCAACCCCGACAAAATGCACCATCTCAACCACAAAGGTGAGCACTTCAAGGTGCGCGGGCCGCTCAACGTGCCTCGGCCGATTCAGGGTTATCCAGTCATCTTCCAAGCCGGGACGTCGCCTGCGGGCCGCGAGCTTGCAGCGGAAACCGCCGAGGGTGTGTTCACATCGAACCTGACGGCGGAGACCCAAAAGGAGCACTACGACGACGTCAAGGGCCGAATGGCCAAGTTCGGGCGTACGCCAGATCAAATGGTAATTCTGCCGGGGCTGACGGCCGTTGTCGCGCCGACGCGCGAGGAAGCCAGGGCGAAATGGGATTACCTGCAATCTCTGATCCATCCGCAGGTCGGGATTGACTATCTGACCATGCTGCTCGGCACCGATCTCGCGGCAATGGGCGTGAAACCCGACGATCCGTTTCCCCAATTGGAGATGCATGCGAAGGTAACGAGCCAGGGAATGTTCAAAAACATCATGACGACGGCGGCACGCGAAAAGCTGACGGTTCGTCAGATGTGGGAGCGGCTCGCCGGAAGCCGCGGCAAGGCGACGATGATCGGCTCGGTAAAAGACGTCGCCGACGAGATGGAGCACTGGTTCGGGATGGGCGCGTGCGACGGGTTCATCCTGCAACCGAGCTATCTGCCGGGGGAACTCGACGACGTGTGCCAATTGCTGGTGCCGGAAATGCAGCGCAGGGGCGTGCTGCGCGTAGGTTACGAGGACGGAGTAACGCTTCGCGATCACATGGGTCTGAGGCGGCCCCCAAGCCGCTATGAACGCGCGGCAAGCTGAAGACCATTTCGGCGACAATAAACTTTTTGCTGCCTTGCTTGCATGGAAAACCGGTACAAAAGGTATGTCGTCTCCGCCCCGACATTAAGCTTCGGGAAAGGAAAGGCTGGCTGACTAGCTATTCCTTCAGACTTGCGTGCTAGCCGTTCGACACCTTGAATTGTTCCGCCCACCGACTGCTCGATCGCATCATATGGGGAGCGCACATGCTTCGTATCTTGGCTTCCGGGCTCGCGATGATACTGGGTCTTTCGGCAGCTTGCCATTTGGCGCTGGCGCAAACGGCTCCACAATCCAAGGCCAGCCGCGCTGAATCCAGGGCGAAAGCCAACGAGTGGACCGTGGGACTTGCGGCCGGTCTGCCGGAGGACACGTTCCTTCCTTTTGCTGCCGAAATCGCGCGCAACCTGAATGAAACCGGCACCCTGCGCGTGCTGCCGCTGGCGACGCCGGGAGCCGCCAACAACGTCAAGGCTCTGCTGTTCCTCAACGGCATCGATGTCGCCCTGACACAGACGGATGTGCTGCACTACCTGCGCACGGTTGAAAAGGTTCCGCAGATCGAAAAGCGCGTCCAGTACATCGCGGCGCTCTACATGTCTGACATCCACCTCGTCGTCCGGCCGGAGATCAAGACATTCGCGGACCTGAACGGACGCAAAGTCGGCTTCAACGTGCCGGGTGCCGGGCCGTCGGTAACGGCGCCGATCATCTTTCAGCGCCTCGGCGTCAAGGTCGAGCCGGTGTTCGTGTCGAACGTACAGGCGCTTGCCATGATGAAGTCGGGCGAGATCGCCGGCTTCATGCACAGCGTGGCCAAGCCGAACAACATGATCGCCGGGTTCTCGAACGATGGGGGATACAAGCTGCTGGCGATCCCGTACGACAAGCTCGACGAGTTCTATTTCCCCTCCGAGTTTACATCGGCGGACTACCCGAACTTCATCAAGCCCGGAGAGCGGGTGGAGACTGTCGCGGTGCAAACCGTGCTCGCCGTTCTCGACCGGCCGCAGTCGCCTGATCGTTCGCGCAGGGTGCGGCGCTTCGTGGAGTTGTTCTTCGACCAGTTCGACAAGTTCAAAAGCCTGGGATATCAGCCCGCCTGGAAGGACGTAAATTTGGCTGCGCAAGTGCCTGGCTGGACCCGTCACGAACTTGCAACGGAAAAGCTGGCTGAGCTGACGAAGAAGCCGCGCGCAGCCGATACTCGGGTCGGCGTCATGGCCCCTGGCGAACAGGAACGGCTGTTCCAGCGCTTCATGGAATGGTTCAAGCAGCAGCCAAGATAGCTTGCCAAGCGCGGCGTCTCGAGTTGCGTTTCTTCTCCGCATGAGGACAGCATGAAGACCTCCTTGCCATTGCTCGACCGGCGGCTGGCGATGACGATGATGGGCGCCGCCATGCTGGCGCCGCGTGCAAGAGCGCAAGCACCCGTGCGGATCGGCGCGCTATTCGCGGGCCGCGTCGACGACGGCGGCTTCATGCAGGCCGGCTATGGCGGCTTGAAGCTCGCCGAAGAGCGGCTTGGTGCAAAGATCGCGTTCTTGCAAGGAATCGCGCCGCAGCGGGACGAACTCGCCAAGGCTATGCGCGAACTGGCGAAGGACAAGCCGGATGTCGTGATCGCTCACGGCGGCCAGAACAACGATGCTGCAAAGTTAGTGGCCGCAGTTGCCCGATATCCGCTTCGTCGTCACCCAGGGAGCGGTGTCGGGGCCGAACCTCGCCAGCTACGAGGTGTTGCAGGAGTTGTCAGCCTATCTCGCCGGCGTGCTTGCTGCGATGCTGACCAAGAGCGGCGTCGTGGGGCATCTGTCCGGGATCAAATTCGCCTCGTCGCTGAAGGCACGGGCAGCGTTTGCAAACGGTGTCGCCGAAGCGAACCCGAAGGTGAAAGTACTCACGGGCTTCACGGGCAGCATGGACGATGCAGCACTCGCCAAGCGCGGGACGATCGCCTTGGCGGACGCCGGCGTCGACATCCTGTTCACGATGCTCAATGCAGCCCGTGGCGGCGCGATCGATGGCTGCCGCGAGAAGAAGATCCAGCAGATCGGCAACGTCGTGGACTGGACGAGCCGCGTGCCGGACGTGTTCATCGGGTCGGCCATCGCGGATGCTGGGCTCGCGGTATTCAGCGCGGCGCGAGAGATTCTCGATGGCAGCTTCAAGCCCGGCATCATCAGGCCGATCGGGCTCGAGGACCCGGAAGCCGTGCGCCTCGCACTGTCCCGGCGGGTACCGGAGGAAATTCGGGGCAAGATTATCGAGGAGGCACTCGACGTGTTCTCCGATCCTGCGAGCGTTTCGACGGAATGGAGCGGGCCGGAATTCGCGTTTCCGAAGTGAGTGGTCGTAGGGCCTGAGTTCGACATCGACCCAAGGCCGCAAAGGCAGGTCCCGCGCGGCGGCACCTCCTATTGTCAATGATCCGCCTGCGTGTAACTTTGTGGACGCCGCTGCTTTTCCGATCTCACCGATCGGTCATCTAGACGTCCAGTTGGCATCACGGCGTTCATTCGGATTCTGACCAGGAGAATTGTTCATGCGCCGATCGCATTTTCTGGCCTTCCTGTGCGCGGTCATAAGCGCCAATGCCGGTACGTTGTTTTCACATGATGCCCAAGCGCAAAAGGCGCGATGCCTTGCCAATGCTCACGATGCCAGCTTCGCGATCTGGTCGCGTGACAGCTTGCAGCGGGGGCAAGTCGTGTCCGGTATGCATCCATGCGGTCGCAGAATGCGTTGCACTGCCCGTATCCCTGGCGTGACAGCAACCCGAGTGTGTAAGTGGCTGTAGGGTTGCCGAGGCGGCTTTAGCGGGTTGGGGCACGTTGCAATGTCGCATCCTGATGTCCCAAACGATTCATCCTTTGGCGAACGGCGCGCTGCGCTGGACGCTTTCGTGGCCTCGGTCGTCCGCAACGGCACTGGTCCGCAACCACCTCTGGCTGCGGCGCACCCATTAAAGTATCGCGCATTCATGTCGTATTCGCACGCCGATACGGCCTGGGCGAAGCGTATCCATGCAGGCCTCGAGCGCTTCCGCATCGACAGTGATCTCGTCGGTCGGCCGACCGAGCATGGGCCAATACCGAGTTCCATCGGTCCTATTTTCAGGGATCGCCACGACTTCTCCGCGGGCGGCACGCTGAAAGAGCAGACGGTCGAAGCCCTGGATAATGCGGCGGCACTCATTGTCCTTTGCTCAACCGTTGCCGCTTCGCGACCGGCGGTAAACGAGGAAATACGGCTGTTCAGGTCGCGGCATCCCGATCGCCCTGTCATCCCAGTGATCCTGGAAGGGAAATTCCCAGACAACTTTCCTGCCGCCTTGCGCTACGAGGTCGAGACCGACGGCACCGTGACAGACCGGCCAGTGGTGCTGCTCGCGCCCGATGTGCGGGAAGAAGGGGACGGCAAAGATCTCGCACTGGCAAAAATCGTCGCGCGCCTCGTCGGGCTGGAGCCGGACGAGGTGTACCGCCGCGCGGCACGCCAGCGGCAGCGCTCAGCCAACATTCGCAATGGCATAATCGCGACGCTCGCGGTGCTGTTCGTGGCGGCGACGGGTAGCGCGCTCTATGCCCGCGATCTGCTCAAGAAGAACGAGAAGTTTCTCAACGCCACGCTGCAGAAGACAACGGAGTTGATCAACAAAGCCGTTGCTCAGGCCGAGGCCTACAAGGTACCCCGCACGGCAACGCTGGAGTTTCTGAAAACTGCCGAAGGCCTGTTCAGCACGATGTCGGAGCTTGGCCGGCAAACGCCCGAGCTGCGCTCGACCAAGGCGATGATGCTGATCCAGTTCGCCCGCAACTATTCCATTCTCGGGGCTCTGTTCCGTTCCAATGTAGCGCTATCCTCTAAGCCAAGGCGCCAGCCAGACAGGATCGCGGCGTGAGCTCGTGTCCGTCGCGCTCGATCATGCGGCGCCAGCCGAGGTAGCTCGGCAGATATTT
>CANJPN010000065.1 GCA_947475855.1 Bradyrhizobiaceae bacterium | reverse complement strand
TCTGCACGTCACTCGCCTTCACCGGAGATTTGCCCGCCATGTCCCGCCCCCGCGAATCAGTGCGAAGACAGAATCACATTCGAGATTCGTTGGTCAAGTTCATAGAGTCTGCTTAGCTGCTCGTTCATTAGGTGTTCCTAACATTCGGCGCGGACAAGGTTGTTACATTCGTCGCGGACAAGGTTGTTCATCACGTTACCCGATCTTTCTGGGTACGGTGTTGATGTGGCGCAAGGTGGAATTCTGTTGCGCGAAGGGACGCTAGGTGCAGCCTTTCGATAATGCTGGTGGCGTTGAGTAACTGAGCGTCATTCGAACTACTCCGGAGAGTTCAGGCTCATCTCTTAAAAAAACAAACGCACTACCGCTGGTCGTCTTTGGTCGTTGTAGTCAGCTTTTGGGTCCCGCCCGTGCTTGTAGCCCGTCAGCAGCGTCCTGAACGCGGGTTGGCAGGTGGAGGTAATTCTGGTTGAACCTCGGATAGCAATGTCAGTATCGAGGTTTCGCCGATGTCCCAACTTCCCGCTGCGCCTTCCTTCCGTCTCGATGGCCGGCGTGCGCTCGTGACTGGCGCTGGGCGCGGGATTGGCGAGGCGGCGGCGAAGGCGCTGGCGGCGTCCGGGGCTCATGTCACGCTGGCAGCGCGAACCAAGGACGAGATCGAGGCGGGGGCGGCTGCGATCGCGGCAGCGGGCGGCAAGGCCGACGCGATGGTGCTCGACGTGACCGATCTGCCTGCGATGCGCGCCAAGATTGCGGCGGCGGAGCCATTCGACGTGCTGATCAACAATGCGGGGACCAATCGGCCGGCGCCGTTTCTCGAGGTTAAAGTCGAAGATTTCGATCATGTGATGGGGCTCAACGTGCGGGCCGCCTATTTCGTGGCGCAGGCGGTGGCGCAGCGGCTCGTTGCGGCGAAGAAGGGCGGCTCGATCGTGAACGTCTCCTCGCAGATGGGGCATGTGGGCTCGCCGCGGCGCACGGTCTACTGCGCGACGAAGCACGCGATGGAGGGGTTCACCAAGGCGATGGGGATCGAGCTCGCGCCGTATGGCATCCGGGTCAATTCGATCGGGCCGACGTTCCTCGATACGCCGATGACGCGGCCGTTCTTCGAGAACCAGGCGTTCAAGGCGGACGTGCTCGGCCGCATCAAACTCGGGCGGCTCGGTACGCTGGAAGAAGTGGCTGCCGGCATCGTGTTTCTCGCGTCCGATGCTTCCGCTCTGATGACGGGATCGGCGCTCGTCATGGATGGCGGCTGGACGGCCGAATAGTATGCGTGTGCCGACTTTATCGCGGTGTTTATGCCTAATTCTGCGCAAGTGCTTTAATGAATCCGTGTGCGTGGCATGGTTGGTTAATTCCCTTGTGGCATCGTTCGAATGTCGAATGATCAGGCCTTTCAACGGACACCTCAGATCAAAGTTATGAGTACAACTCGTGGTGGCGCTGAGCGCCGGCAGTTCGGCCGTCGAAAGACCAGTCTGCACGCCTGGATCAGCGTGCCTGGCAGGCCGAAGCTGTCATGCACGGTCGTCGATCTGTCGGTAGGCGGCGCATTGCTGCAACTCCAAAAGCCGTCGTGGTTGCCCTACAACTTCATGCTGACCATCGAGGCGACCCGCTTCGTCACCAGCTGCGAAGTGCGCCATTCCAGGTCAGATTCTGTCGGCGTGCGGTTTCTATCGGCAGTCGAAGCGGCCGTGCTGGATCCGCGAGGGGCTCAGGAAGCCCGCTCTCTGAACGAAAACGACGCCTGGACGGGCAACTATCGCTGATTGCTGGTGCGTGTTCCGCGCGCCACCGTGAAGCATGCCGCCAAAGCAGGTCTTGACGGACGCGCGGGCGCTTGCTGCTGTCGAGCGCGCCATGCATACGCTGGCGCTTCGATCCAGCCTGCGGCACTGCCATGACCGATCAAATCCTGCGCCAGCTTGCGGCGACCATATCTGCCCGGCGCACTGAAAGTGCAGACCGCTCGTATACACGGCAGCTGCTCGATGCCGGGCCGAAGCGATGCGGCAAAAAGTTGGGCGAGGAAGCCGTCGAAACGGTCATTGCGGCGCTTGTCGAGGATGACGCGGCATTGCGCAACGAGGCTGCCGACCTGATCTATCATCTGCTGGTTTTGCTCGAGAGCCGTAACATCGCGATCGACGATGTGCTCGGGATTCTGGCCGGCCGCATGGGTATCTCGGGTATCGACGAGAAGGCCTCTCGCAAATCCGGCGGTGGTGCATGACGGTTTCCAGAGGAGACATGTCTTGATCATCGGAGAGACCAAGGCGGTCGCTCCCGCTGTCGTGGATTTCTCGCCCTATCGCGTGTTTTCGCGAGAGGCATGGTCGCGGCTGCGCGAAGACACGCCGATGACGCTGGTGCCGCGCGATCTGGAACAGATGTCAGGTCTCATCGAAGACCTTTCGATGGCGGAGGTGGAGCAGATCTACCTGCCGATGTCGCGGCTGATCAATCTACATGTGTTGGCGATTCAGGAGTTGTACGGGGCAACGGCACGGTTCTTGGGGCAGCGCGACACGAAGGTGCCGTTCATTATTGGGATCGCAGGCTCGGTAGCGGTGGGCAAGAGCACGACGGCCCGCGTGTTGCGTGCGTTGCTTGCCCGGTGGCCGGATCATCCGCGGGTCGACCTCATCACCACGGACGGGTTTCTTTTTCCAAATGCGGAACTCGAGCGGCGCGAGATCATGCACCGCAAGGGATTTCCAGAGAGCTTCGATACGGCGCGGTTGTTGAGCTTTCTTGCGCGTGTGAAGTCCGGTGAGGCGAAGGTCGAAGCGCCAGTCTATTCGCACTTCCACTACGATATTCTGCCAGGACAGCAGGCCGTGGTGGAGCGGCCCGATATTCTCATCGTGGAAGGTCTCAACGTGTTGCAGTCGGCCAAGCTGCCGCGCAACGGTGACGCTATCCCGTTCGTTTCTGATTTCTTTGATTTCTCGATCTACCTCGATGCCGACACGAATGTGCTCGAGCAGTGGTACCTCACGCGTTTCATGAAGTTGCGCACGACGGCTTTCCGTGATCCGGCGGCCTATTTTCACCGTTATGCCAGCCTGACGCCGGATGCTGCGCAGGAGCGGGCTCTCGAGATCTGGCGTGAGATCAACCTGAAGAACCTGGAAGAGAATATTCTTCCGACCCGTCAGCGGGCACGCCTGATCCTGCGAAAAGGAAACTCGCATCGCATCGAAAGCGTGGCGCTGAGGAAGCTTTAGGCGGGGCTATTCGCTGGTGCTGGCGCGGAGGCTTCAGGCGCACTAGTCTACGTCGCAATGGGACGGAGGATCCCCTGCGAGGAGAGGAACGCGCGATGAGCAGTATTCCCAAGACGGTCGACGATATCATGCGCTCGCCGACGCGGCGCGGCCTGCCTCATGCGGTCGACTACGGCAAAGCGAGCACGACCGAGTACATCCAGGCCCTCGACAATTTTCATCAGGTGTTTGGCATCCGGTCCGGCGACAAGGTGCTGATGCTGACCGATCCGCTGCTCGATCCGCGCGTGATCCAGGCAGTGCAGGGCATCTGCAAATCGCGCGGGGCGACGTTTACGTCGTATATGGGTGAGTCGACGCGGTATGTGGCGGTGCCTGAAAAGGTGCGGCCGCTGGTCGAGGAGGCGACCTTCGTCGTCTCGACCTGGTTTGCCTCCGTGTTCGATCCGTTCTGCCAGAACTTGCGTCGAAAGCATGGGCAGCGCTGGGTTAAGATCACCTTCTTCCGCAACATCGATCTGTGGAACACACCTCAGGCGCGGTTTCCGGTCGAGATTGTCGGTGAGTTGATCCGGGCGACGTCGCGGCTCTATCCTGAGAACGGTCCGTTCGATCTTAGGATCACGGACACGCGTGGCACTGACTTTCGCGTTCCGTTCACGGACGCGATGCGGCAACGGATGAAGAAGGACAATCGCTGGCGCGGGCACAATTACGCCAACGAGGACGGTTGCTACGTCCACTACATCGCGACGCACGGGCCGAACATCTACGACCCCATGATGTTCGGCAACGATCCGGACTTCAAGGTTGGCCTGTCGGGCAAGATCCGTGCGCAATGGGGCGTCGGCTTCGAGAAGCCGTTCGAGAATCCGCCGGAAGTGGTGTTCAAGAACGACCATGTCGTAGCCGTCAACGGCGACGGATGGGAGGCGGACGTCTTGCGCGAGTTCCTGATCGGCGGAACGCTGGAAGAGCTGGGCTGCGGACACAATCCCTGGGCGCCGAGATTCGACATCTACCCTGCGGGGCCAAACTCGCCGGGCGCGCTGCATTTCGGCATCAACGGACTGAAAGAGTCGAAATACCTGCGCAAGATGATGCCGAACTGGGAGGAGCCGCACGTACACATGGATCTCGTGAGCTTCGACAGCACCGTCAAGGCCGGCAATCGGACGCTGATCGACGAGGGGTATCTGCTGTCGCTCAGTGATCCCCAGGTGATCGAGTGCGCGAAGCGTTACGGCGATCCGACGGAATTGCTGGAGCGGTTTCCGGTGTAGGGCGGTTTCGGGGGGACGGGCGGGGTCGACCGGAGATCGTTCGGCTCGCGCTCGCACAAAGATGAGAAGTCGGAGGGAATCGATGTTCGGTATTTCGAGGCGCGTGTTTGCGCTTGCTGTGGGGGCGCTTGCAGTTGCGTCGACTTCGACTTCGGCGTCGGCGCAAACGATCGACGAACTTGCGCAAGTTGCGGCGAAGAAGCCGCCGGTCGTGTGGACCGAAAGTTCCGAAGTAGCTGCCGCGCAGAAGATCATCGCGATCTTCAATGCGAAGTTCCCGGGCGTCAAAGTCGAGTACATCCGCGATACCGGCGGCAATACGCTGGCCGCCAAGGTCATACAGCAGGTGCAAGCCGGTGGTGCGCCGGCTGCCGTGCTGACGGGCGATCAGGCCCAGTTTTTAGAGCTCGACAAGCGCGGCATGCTGCGGAAGCCCGACTGGAAATCACTCGGCGTCGCACCCGAATTGATCGGCAGTCCCTATATGGTGGCGACGACGGCAGCGATCGGGATGATCGTCTGGAACAAGACGAAGGTCAGTGACGCGGACGTCCCGAAGTCGCTGGAAGCGCTGGCCGACCCGAAGTGGAAAGGGAAAGCCGGTAGTTGGATTCGTGCTCCGCATTATGCCCAACTCGGGAAGGTGATGGGGCCGGAAAAGATTCGTGACGTAATCACGAGGCTCGTCGCCAACGAGGCGCGGCTCTACGACTCGACATTTCGGATCGGGCAGGAGCTGGCGACGGGCGAGATCGACGTCGGCTACAGCTTCTTCCACGCGACGCAGCCGGCGCTCGCGGCTGGCGCGCCGATCGGTTACGCGTTCGTGGAGCCGGTCTCCGTGAGCACGATCTACAGCACGGTCGTCGACAAGTCGGCGAACCCCGAGGGGGGCATTCTGTTTGCTGCATGGTTGTCAACGAAAGAAGGAGCTGACGCCTACGAAGCTGCTACGAACCGCGGCAATCCCTATCTCAAGGGCACGCGCTCGGAAGGGCTCGTCCAAGGGCGCAAGTTGTCGGAGTATCCCCTAGCGGAGCTCGATACCTACGTGAAGCTGCAGGCGGAGCTGAACAAGATACTCAGCGCACGGGGCGCTGCGAAGTAGCAGCGAGGAAACGGCTCCGTCCATGGCATCAAGCGTGAGGGACAGCGGGCTTGCCGTGGGCGTCGTTGAACGGTTGCGGCATTATCTTCCGTCGGTGCTGGCGGGCATCCCGCTTGTGTGGCTGGTCGTGGTTCCCTTGTCGATTCTGGCGATGTCGGCCTTTAAGCCAACGGGGTTTCTGCTCGATCCAGGTTTCACAATCGAGCATTTCGTCGAGACGTACAGGGATCCGGCACTGTGGCGGCTGGTCGGGCGGACGCTGTTGTTCGCGGGCGGATCTGCCATCGTCGCGCTCGTTCTAGGTACGGTGCTCGCGCTTGTGATCGAACGGACGGACGTGCCCGGGCGGACCGCGTTGCGGATCGGCCTGCTGCTGCCGATGGGCGTGCCGCCGTTCCTGCTCGCGATCGGCTGGACGATGCTGCTGTCTCCCAGGTCGGGCATCGCCAACGTGTGGCTGATGGGATTGTTCGGAGCGAGCGAGGCCCCGTTCAACATCTACTCGATGACCGGCATGATCTTCGTGGAAGGTCTCGCGCTGACGCCCTCGGCGTTCCTGATCATCGCGCCGGCGTTGCGCAACTTCGACACGACGCTGGAAGAGGCGGCGCATATGGCGGGCTCGGGCGTGTTCGTCACGCAATTGCGGATCGTGCTGCCGCTGCTCGCGCCGGCCCTGGCCGGTACGTTCGCGTTTCTGATGATCGTGGGCATGATGGTGTTCGATATCCCAGGGATCATCGGGATGCCGGCGCGACTGCCGGTGCTCGCGACGCATATCTACGATCTCGCGCATCACGGGCCACTCGGGCTGCCGGAGTATGGCCCGATGTGCGCTATTGCATTGCTGACGGCGTTGGCGCTGGTGGGGTTGTGCGTCGCGTACCAGCGGCTGATGGCCGGTACGGAACGTTTCGTCACGGTGCGCGGGAAGGCATTCAAGCCGCTGCCGTACCGCCTCGGGCGGTCGGGACCTTGGGTTTCGGCGCTGGTCGTCGTCTATCTGCTGCTGGCGGTGGCGCTGCCACTGGGGGCGCTCGTTTGGACGAGCCTGTTGCCGTTCATGATGCCGCCGTCGCTGGACGCTCTTTCGAAGGTGACGCTGGGTAATCATGCGGCGTTCTTTGCTGATCCCGCACTGGGACGTGCGGTGGTACATTCGCTGTCTATTGCGGTGGTGGCGGCGACGGTGGTGTGTGCACTGTCGCTGGGAATATCGTGGGTTGTGGTCCGGACGGACGCTGTCGGTCGGCGCTCGATCGACGTGCTTTCGTTCCTACCCATCGCGATGCCTGGCGTGCTGATCGGCACAGCGCTGATCTATGTCTATCTGCTCGTCAAGATCGTACCCGTCTATGGAACGATCTGGATCATCGCGATCGCGCATATCACGGTCTACATGAGCTTTGCTTCGCGGGCGATGAACGCGGCTTTGGCGCAGCTTCACGCGGAACTCGAGGAAGCGGCGCGGATGAGTGGCGCCGACCGCTTGCGGACGATAAATCGTATCGTCTTCCCGCTGGTGCTGCCGGCGCTCGGGGCGGTTTGGCTGTGGGTGTTGTCTCACTCGGCGCGCGAGTTGAGTTCGGCGCTCATGTTGCAGGGCGTGAACAACGCGACGGTGCCGACGCTGCTCTATTCGTATTGGACGCAAGGGCAGCCGACGCGGACGGCGGCGGTCGGTGTGTGGCTCGCACTGTTCATGATCGTGTTGACGCTCGTCACGGAGGCGTTGCAGCGCTGGGCGGCGCGACGCAGCGAATGAGGCCGGCGCGCCTATTTCTTGACGCGGCTTTCCTTCCACATCGCGAGTTCGGAGAAGCGGGCGATGTCGAAACCGGCCTTCGTGTCGATGTCGCCGGAGAGTTGCAGGGTCTGGAAGACCTTTCGCAGTCCGGGCTCCGACAGCGCAAGGTCTGGATCGAGGATGGCGAGTTTCTCGGTCTCGGCAAGAGCGCGGGCAGCCAGCGCGACCGTGGTGCGCAATTCGTCCGCGGCGACCTTCGCGGTCTCGCCGGGGTTCGCGGTCATGAAATCGCGGCCCTTCTGGAGCGCACGCAGAAAGCGCACGACGAGCGGGCGGTTCTTGTCGACCCAGCCCAGATCGGCATTGACACTGGTAAACTGCCACTCCGGCACGAACGGAATGACGGAGCCGAGATTTGTGTAACCCGCGTCTTCGGCGACATAGCTCAAGGGGAACGGCTGGAGGCCTGCGTCGATCTTGCCTTCCTGCAGCAGCTTCCAGCGGGTGGGGGCGCCGCCGACGGCCGTCATCTTGTAGTCGGACGGCGTGAAGCCGAGCGACTTCATGATGTCCTGCACGACGTAGGTCGAGCCTTCCTTCTCCGACAGGATGCCGAAGTGTGCGCCCTTGAGGTCCTTGAGCGTCTTGATGTGCGGGCGCGTGATGATGAAGTGGGGGAGCTTGCGGGTGTTACCGGCGATGATGCGGAGCGAGCCACCCTTGTAGGCGTCCATCAGAACGGCTTCGGGCGTGCCCATCGAGATGTGCATTTCGCCCGAACGGAGCGCGGCGTTGATCTTCTCGGCGCTGTCGAGGATGGCGCTCGTTGCCTCGATGCTCTCCTCTTTCATGTAGCCCTGCCGCATCGCGATCCACAACGGCATGCTGAAGAGCGTGCGTGAGACGTTGGCGACGTGAATGGTGTCGGCGGCGCGAGCTGCTGTGGCTGTTGTGGAAAGCAACAGGGCGCATGAGAGAGCGCGCAGAAGGGGAGATCGCAGCATCACGTAGTCTCCTCGGCAGTGCTGCGAGACGGGGCGAATCAGCGCCGATCGCCTGCTCGCGTGTCCGGTTTGATGATGGCGGAATACGCTTCGGTATTCCGCCCTACGAGGAGGCATTACTCTGCTTCCAACGGCGCCTTGAACTTCATGCCGGGGACGATGACGCCGCCGGCCGGGCGCTTGCCGAGCATGGCCTTGCCGTAGCGGTTCATGAAGGCTGAAGAGAGCGGACGGCCGCCGGGTGTCGCGAGCCACAGGCGCAGCAGGTGGCGCTTCTTCTCTGGCTCGGGGAAATCGACGTATTCGGTCCGCGAGTGCACGGTGACGTGGTTGTGCAACAGCTGGATGTCGCCCTGGCGAAAGTCCATGCTGTAGCAGAGATCGCGAGCAAGCTGACTGAACATGTCGAGTGCTTCGAGCATCGCAGGTGAGTGACGTGGCAATTCCTCGAACCGCTGAGCTGAGCGGATATATCCGCCCTGCCAGTTGCAGGTGAAATAGCCCTGCTCGAAGCTGAAAACGGGGATCTGGTAATAGGGTTGCGCACCCTCGGGGATTTCGCCGCGCCGGTCGCGCCAGATCGGTTGGCACAGTTCGGCGACCAGATCGGGCCGCTTCTTCTGCATTTCGTTGTAGATCGTGACGGTGCTGACGACAGTGCTCTCACCGCCCGACTGCGAGTGATGCAGGCAGAGCAGACCGACGACGTCGCAGCTATCGGAATGGAAGGGCAGTTTGTCGTGAGTCTGATAGCCGCGGTTCTTGGGGTCGGCGAACGAGGTGTTGCCGAGATCCTTGACGTGGCCGAGCAGGTGGCCCTTGGCGTTCTGGGACACGGGTTCGCCGAACCAGGTGCCGATACCGAAATAGGCGATGCCGCATTGCTGGCGTGTGTAGCGATGCACAGGCACTCCGCGAATGAGCGCGAGGCCTCGTCCTTCGATCAGATCAGCACGCAGCTTGTCGAGCGTTGTGCCGAGCGTGGGAAGGGCGAAATCCGCCCGCTTCAAGTCGAGGAGGGGAATGCCATTTCGTTCGACTTCGGCGACCGCGCGGTCGAGATCGGCGATCTCCGGTGCGGTCAGCTCGTGTACCCAGCTCTTGTCGCGAGCGAGGTCATCTTTGGTCCAGCCGGCAGGATCGAAGAGCGGTTGCAGGGCGACGGCGGGTTTGCGAGCGGCGTGCATGGAATTCCTCCTGGAATACGTCGTTTGGGCAGACAGTGAAGGCGCGGGCGGGCCGTGTCCAGAGCTTGGTCTGCAACACCGTGATGCCGGGTACGCGTCCGGTTGCTACATGTCCTCAAAATAGCTGCGGGTGCTCTTCTCGCCAGCGTCGGCCTCGGGGCCATCATAGGGCATGCCGACAGCCATCGGCTCGGTGGTCCCTACGAACTGGTTGACGTAGGGGGCGCCGCAGAAGGCGACCGGTTTTACCTTGTCCCAGATGATGTAACCCTTAGCGTCTACCAGGGTCTTGTGAACGGAGGCCGCCAAAACGCTGCCGACGACCATTGTCCGGTAGAGCCAATCCTTGGTCCAGACGACTTCGCATTCGAAATGCCGGGTGCACTCCAGGATGCGCGGTGGCTTCACTGTGGTGGAGGGAACTTCGGTGAGGCCGGCCTTTTCGAGTTCGTTGACGCCTTGGGCGAAAGGCAGGCCGACGATGCGAACTTTTTCCAGGATTTCACGATCGAACGGCGGGAGATTGACGACAAACTGTCCAGTGGCCTTGAGGTTGTTGCCGGTGTGTCCGGTCTGGCTCGTGGTGAAGGCGATCTGCACGGGATTGTGGACGATCCGCACAGCGGTCGCGTAGGCCGCGGCATTGACGCGGCCTGCCTCGTCGACCGTGGTGACGATTGCGGCATGACCTCCCGGCGCCCAGAGCCGGTCCCAGTATTTTTCCGGCTGGTAGACGAGGTCGTCCTGCATGAAGGGGGCTCCTGGAGTCATGGCGCGGGTTTGATCGCGGCGCGTGCGCGCTCGACGATGGCGGGCGGGGCGGCGAGAAACTGTTCGAGGAGTGTCGCCAGCTGCTCGCCGGACAACGGCTTCAGGTCGAGGTTTATCTTTGTTGCCTCGGCGAGGAAGGCTGGATCGCGCATGGTTGCCATGAAGGCAGAGCGCAAAGCTGCGGTTCGTTCGGGGGGCGTGCCGGGGGCTGCGGCGAACGGACGACCCATTGCCTGGACTCCGAAGATCAGGTCGAGAACCTGGCGCTCGTCGGCATTTCGGGCGAGATCGAAGATGTGCGGCGCCGGGGCGAGATCGGTGTGCGGGGTTCGGCTGAGCTGCAGCAGGGGGATGAACTCGCGCTTTTCCCAGTGGTCTTTCCATTCGGCTTTCAATGTCGACAGCGGCAGTCCGCAGATGCCCTGAACCTCGCCGCGAGCGAGCGCGAGCTTGATCTCCGTGGACCCCTTGTAGCCCTGGATGACCTTGAGCCGAGCGCCAAGGATGTTCTTGAGTGCGATGGGCGATACGCTGAGGGGGCCCGCCGCGCCGGAGCCCGATGCGCCGACGAGGATTTCGCGGTTTTGCAGTTCGGCGAACGCATTCACGCCAGCGGTGTGCCAAACGCCACACACACCGACGGATTCGTCCATATTGCCGATCCAGTTGAAGCGACGCGGATCGAACTTGCCGGCGCCCTGGCCGAGGATCGGCTCGAGGGGCACGGTATGCGCGAAGATTACGATCGACGTGCCGTCCTTCGGCGCGAGATTGTAGAGCCAGTTGGCGGCGACGATACCGACCGCGCCGACCATGTTCTGCGATACGACCGTGGGATTGCCGGGAATGTGTCTGCCGATGTGTCGGGCGAGTGCGCGGCCGTAGAAGTCGAAGCCCGTGCCGACCTCGTGGCCGGCAACGATATTGATGTTGCGCCCGCGGTAGAAGTCGGCGACCTCGTCGGCCTGGGCATACGCCAGCGGCATAGCTTGAACCAGCGATAGCAGCGCGAAGCGACGAAGCAGGGTTCGAAGCATCGTGATGTTTCCTCCTATGGGCGCTCTGCTTGTTCTGGTGCAAGCGTGCCGGCGGTAATTCTACTTCGTCAGTTGTCTTATCCGCGCTTCTTTTTTCGCGCGAGTTTGGGAGCCGACAATGTCGCGTCGAGGCCGAACAGGCGCTGTGCATTGCCGCCGAGAATGTTGCGCTTGGCCCTTTCGTCGAGGAAAGGCAAGTCCCAGATGGTGCTCGGCAGGTCCATGTCCCAGTGTGGATAGTCGGAAGAGTAGAGCAGTTGCGTCTCGGCGTTGATCATTTCGAAGGTCAGCTCCAGCGCCTTGCGGTTGTCGACCATCTCCATGGGCTGGGACGAATAGAACATCTCGCGCATGTACTCCGATGGCCGGCGCTTCAAGAGCGGAGCATCCGAGCGGCGCATCATGAATTCGTTGTCGATGCGCTGCATCACGAATGGAATCCAAGCTAACCCGGATTCGATCCAGATCGTCTTGAGCTTGGGGAACCGCTCGGGCATGCCGTTCACGAGCCAGTTGACCATGTGAATCATATTGAACCACGGAAAGCCCAGGGTGTGCAGGCCGATGAAGCGGTTGGTCAAGCTCAGGGCCGCGTCGCCCGACGGGAAGCCGGCGTGGAAGGCAAGCGGGAGGCCTCGTTCCTCGAGCATGGCGTAGGTTCGCGCGTAGTCGTTGTCGTGGACCTGCCGGTAGTGCGGGGCGGTCACCATGAAGCCGATCACGCCGGGCTTGCCGGCGAACTCCTCGACCGTGCGCTCGCAGGCCTTGGGCGCGTTGAGCGGAAGATACAGCATCGACTTGATGCGCTTGTCTTCCGCCAGGATCTTCTCGCACAGCCACCGGTTATAGGCGCGGGCGAGGCCGACCTCGATTTCGATGCGCGGGCAACTGCCGAGCGCCAGCATCGGGGTCGGGAACAGACAGGCGTAGTCGACGCCCATCGCGTCCATCCAGCGGCGTGTCAAAGTGATGTCGCGATGGGGCGTCGGCGGCGTCTGCTCCTGGCGGCGGCCGGGATAGCGCGTGATGCGGCCCATGACGGATTGGTAGTTGCCGAGGTCCGACATGATGCCGCCCGAGCCCGCCCCTTGGAAAAGCGCTTCCTGGCGCATCACGGGATCGTCGATGTATTGCGCGATCTCCCGGAATGCTTCGGTCTCGTAGTGGTGCGCATCGACGTCGATGATGAGGACGTCGTCGAAGCCGCGCTCGGCAGCTTGCTCGGAAGCTTTGCGGAGAAGTTGCGTCGTGTCGAAGCCGCCGCGTGTGGGCTCGCGGTTCGAACTGTCACGTGGAGTCGTCATATCGCTTCGTGCGCCTCGCTCTCCGGGAATCCTTTTTCGCACGCATTGTCGCGCGCTATGTGCATGCGGGCAATATGCGCCTCTCGGTTCGTTTGCGGAGCGCTTTGGCGGCGGAGCGGCGCTATTTCGGTGCGGCGCCGCGCCGAAGGCGGTCGTTGATCGCTTCGCCGAGACCGGTATCCGGGATAGGCATGACGGCTATAGCGGTGGGATGGGATGCATCGAGCTTTCGCAGGGCCGCAAACAGGTTTGCGCCAGCTTCGACGAGATCGCCGGTCGGGCTGAGGTTGAAGGTCGAGCCGTCATGGCGCAGCGCGTCGGGGCCAAAGGCGAGCAATGCTTCACCGGGGCGCGTGTGCGTTGCTTCGAGACGCAGCGGTGCGCCGGGTGCGTAGTGGCTCGCGAGTTGGCCCGGCGCGATCGGGCGTTCGCCGGTTGCGGGATCAACGGCTTCGGCTGCGCGATTGATCCTTATCGCAAGGAACCGCTCGATAGCCTCGGCTGGCAGTGCGCCAGCCCGTAGTTGGACGATGTCGTGTTCGCTGGCGTCGATGATCGTGGACTCGAGGCCGTGCGCGGTTGGACCGCCGTCGAGGATCAGCGCCGGGATATCGCCGAGGTCATCGAGGACGTGGTTTGCGAGCGTTGGGCTGACGTGGCCGGAGCGATTGGCCGACGGAGCTGCCACGGGAATTTCGGCGGCCGCCAAAAGGGCCAGCGCCACGGGGTGGGCAGGCACGCGGACGGCGACGGTCTCCAGGCCGACCGTGACGAAATCCGAGATCTTGCCGGCGAGGCGTTTTCGCAGGACGAGGGTCAGCGGGCCCGGCCAGAAGGCTTCTGCCAGCCGGCGTGCGAGAGGTGGAAAACTTGCTATGCGTTCGGCCGCAGCGAGGTCGGCGACATGCGCGATCAGCGGGTTGAAACGCGGCCGGCCCTTAGCCTCGAACACGCGGGCAACGGCGCGCGAATTGGTGGCGTCGGCCCCCAGGCCGTAAACGGTCTCGGTGGGGAAGGCCACGAGATCACCCCGGCGCAGCGCCTCGGCCGCTGCCGCGATGGTTTCCGGTGTGGGCTTCACGATCGGCATACGCAGGTTTGACCTTTGGACGGCTTTGCGCGGGCGTTGAGTTCGGCTTAGGGTGCCGCCGTTCCCGATGCCCGATATCGCAAAGCGCTAGTTTCGGCCGGGGGGACGAGATCAACAGGTGACCGCCATGGCTTATACCGCTCCCGTAAACGACATGATGCTCGCGCTCAAGACCGCAGGTGATCTCGATGGGCTGATTGCCCGTGGTATCTACGGTAGTCTCGATGTCGATACGATCCGGGCGGTGATCGAGGAAGCAGGCAAGTTCGGGGCGGAAGTGCTCGCACCGCTCAATGCCAGCGGCGACAAGGCCGGCTCAAAGCTCGTCGACGGCAAGGTCGTGACGCCGCCGGGCTGGACCGAGGCCTACAAGGCGTTCGCGGACGGCGGGTGGGTATCGCTGCCCGGCAGCGAGAGATGGGGCGGCCAGGGACTGCCCGAAGTCGTTTCGATGACGGCCTGTGAGATCTGGAATGCGGCCAACCTTGGCTTCGGTCTGTGTCCGATGTTGAGCCAAGGGGCGGTCGATGCCCTCGAATCCCATGGCACGGAAGAGTTGAAGGCGACATACATCCCGAAACTCGTATCGGGCGAGTGGACCGGGACTATGAACCTCACCGAGCCACACGCGGGCTCGGATCTGGGCGCGCTCCGCACGCGCGCGGAACGTCAGCCGGACGGCACGTATCGGATCTTCGGTACGAAGATCTTCATCACCTACGGCGATCACGAGATGACGCCCAACATCGTGCACCTCGTGCTGGCGCGATTGCCGGATGCGCCGGCGGGAACGCGGGGCATTTCGCTGTTTTTGGTGCCGAAGTATCTCGTCAATGCCGATGGATCGGTGGGCGCGCGCAACGACGTGATCTGCGCCAGCCTCGAGCACAAGCTCGGCATCCATGCGAGCCCGACGTGCGTGATGAAGTACGGCGAGAAGGACGGCGCGACCGGCTGGCTCGTGGGCGAGGAGAACCGCGGTCTCAACGTCATGTTCATCATGATGAATGCGGCGCGGCTCGGCGTCGGGATGCAGGGTGTGGCGCTCGCCGACCGGGCGATGCAGCACGCTTTGGCATACGCTAAGGAGCGCAGGCAGGGCCGTTCGGCGAACACGCGCGGCACGGATATGGCTCCGATCATCGAGCATGCCGACATCCGGCGGACACTGCTGACGATGCAATCGATGACGCAGGCGGCGCGGATGATCTGCGTGGCGACGGCGGCAGCGCTCGATGTAGCGGATCGCGGGACGAGCGAAGCGGAGCGGACGCAGGCGGCTGCGCGTGCGGCGTTGCTGACCCCGATAGCGAAGGCTTTCTCGACCGACGTCGGCGTGGAAGTCGCCTCGATGGGCGTGCAGATCCATGGCGGCATGGGGTTCATCGAGGAGACGGGCGCTGCGCAGTTCTATCGCGATGCGCGCATCCTGCCGATCTACGAGGGCACGAACGGCATCCAGTCGATCGACCTCGTAACCCGCAAGCTTCCGCTGGAAGGCGGAAAGGTGGCGGCTGCCTACATCGCGGAGCTGGAGAAGACCGTCGCTGACGTAAAGGCGTCTAACCAGCCGGCGTTCGGGCGGATGGCGGAGCGGCTGGGCGAGGCAGTAGCCGCATTGAAACAGACGAGCCACTGGATGGGCGGCGCGCTGGCGAAGACCCCCGAACTTGCGATGGCTGGGGCGACGCCGTACCTGCGCTTGTTCGGCCTGACGGCGGGCGGTGCATATCTGGCGCGTGGCGCACTCGCGGCTGCTCGCGAAGGACATTCGGCGCAGGCGATCGCGCAGGCGCGGTTCTTCGCGGAGAACCTGCTGCCGGCGACCGGGGGGCTCGCCACGACTGTTACGAGTGGGGGCGACATCGTCAACGAGACGACGCCCGAGATGTTCGGGGCTTAAGGCGTAGGACGGAATAGCCCGCAGGGCTTGTTCCGCCATTTGCGCATCGCGGCGGAATACGCTTCGCTATTCCGCCCTACGGAAAGTTTTTTGGAGCAGTTCATGCGCGGTTTGAGCCTGAAAGAAGCGGTAGGTATCATCGAGGCGACGTTCGCCAAGGCGGAGCAGATGAAGCTGCGGCCGCTGGCGGCGATGGTGCTCGACGCGGGCGGGCGGCCGAAGGTGTTCATGAAGCAGGATGGTGCGTCGTTGATGCGCTACGAGATCTCATATGGGAAGGCGTTCGCGGCGCTGGCGATGGGGCGCTCGTCGAAGATGGTGCTGCAGAAGTCGCGCGAGAAGCCGATGTTCATGCAGAACCTGCTGGAGCTGGCAGACGGGCCGATGTTCCTGGAAGGCGGCGGGCAGTTGATCCGTGACGGCGAGACCGGCGAGGTGGTCGGTGCGATCGGGGTCACCGGCGATGTCAACGAGACCGACGACGAGTCCGCGATCGCCGGCATTCATGCGCTGGGCTTCAAAACGGACGATGATTTCGAGGACCGTAAGGCGAATGTGAAGAAGTGACGGGGCTACGCCTGTAAATTCCTCATCGCGGCCGAGCGAAGGAACTTTGCCTTTTTGGAGTTGTGGGCCAGGTGGCCCGGCTCGCAGAGCTGTCCTCCTGCGGTCGCAGCCCAAGCGTGCGCCTTGATCTGCGGTGTTGGGTGACGCTCCGTTAGCGTCATGTTGCTGAGAGCAACGTTCGGCCGTCGGCACTCGATGCGCGAGGAGTGAGCCGCGAGTAAAGTCCTTCGGCGCGGCTTCCCGCGCTGTCAGCCGGCTTGACCAAGGTCGCCGCTTGTGGCTCGCTTACGCCTCGTGCCCGGCACAGGCAGCCATGCGCTACGTCGGCTTTTGTGCAGGTTACACATGTTCTGAATCTCGACGAACAATTTTGATGGGATGATTATTGGGGGGGGCGATGTATTCACTAGCGCTCGCTGGCGCGGCGATAGCTTGCTACTTTCTGT
>CANJPN010000064.1 GCA_947475855.1 Bradyrhizobiaceae bacterium | reverse complement strand
TCGATCAGCAAACGAGATCAGCAGGTTGAAGAAACTTCACGGCCGACTCCGTATCAACAAGCAGTGGCGTATTTGCTTTCGCTGGACGGCCAACGGGCCGGACGATGTCGAGATCGTCGACTATCATTGAGGAGGTTCCCATGGCCCGCGTCAAGACGCATCCGGGAGAGGTTTTGGCTAAGGAGTACTTACAGCCTTTGGGGTTGAGCGCGCGCGCACTTGCGCTGGATCTTGGCGTTCCAGCGAATCGATTGACCGAGATCGTGGCAGGCCGACGTTCGATTACCGCAGATTCGGCCATTCGGCTTGGTCGCTATTTCAAGACGGATCCGCGCTTCTGGCTAAACCTGCAGGTGGCACACGACCTGTCGAAGGCGGTGACCGAAACGGACTATTCCCAAGTCCCGACTCGGGCAGCATGAACGCCTACCCACGCCCGCCATACTTCTTCTCGATATACCCCTCGACGATCTCTTTGAACTCCGCCGCGATGTTCGCCCCGCGCAAGGTCATCGCCTTCTTTCCGTCGATGAATACTGGCGCCGAAGGCGTCTCGCCGGTGCCGGGCAGCGAGATGCCGATATCGGCGTGCTTGCTCTCGCCCGGCCCGTTTACGATGCAGCCCATGACCGCCAGATTGAGCGCCTCCACGCCCGGATACTGCTTCTTCCACTCCGGCATGCGCTCGCGGATCATCGCCTGCACGTCGCGCGCGAGTTCCTGGAACACCGTCGAGGTCGTGCGCCCGCAGCCCGGGCAAGCCGCCACGATCGGCATGAACGTGCGCAGTCCCATCGTCTGCAGCAACTCCTGCGCCGCGCGGACTTCGAGCGTCCGGTCGCCGCCCGGCTCAGGCGTCAGAGAGTAGCGGATCGTGTCGCCGATGCCGGCTTGCAGCACGATCCCCATCGCCGCCGACGACGCGACGATGCCCTTGGAGCCCATGCCCGCTTCCGTCAGTCCCAGATGCAGCGCGTAGCGCGACCGCGACGCGAGCAGCGTGTTGACCGCGATCAGATCCTGCACCGTCGAGACCTTCGCCGAGATCACGATGCGGTCAGCACCGAGCCCCAGCTCCACCGCACGTTCGGCCGACAGCAGACCCGACTGCACCATCGCCTCGTGCATCACCGCGCGCGCGTCCATCGGTGCGGCGCTCTTCGAGTTCTCGTCCATCAACCGCGTCAGCAGCTCCTGGTCGAGCGAGCCCCAGTTGACGCCGATGCGAACCGGCTTGCCCCACTTGATCGCCTGCTCGACGATCGACGTGAATTGCCGGTCCCGCTTGTCCTTGAAGCCGACGTTGCCCGGATTGATCCGGTACTTGTCGAGCGCCTCCGCGCAGGCCGGGTTGTCGGCGAGCAGCGTGTGACCGTTGTAATGGAAATCGCCGACGATGGGCACTTTCACGCCCATCTTCACAAGGTGATCTCGGATCGAAGGCACCGCTTTCGCCGCCTCGTCACGGTCGACCGTGATGCGCACGATTTCTGAACCAGCCCGCGCCAGCGCTACGATTTGCGTTGCCGTACCGGCGATGTCGGCAGTGTCGGTGTTCGTCATCGACTGCACGACGATTGGATGCCCACCGCCGACCTTTACGCCGCCGATATCGACGGTGAGCGTCTTGTGGCGAGGGGCAGGGGATGTCGACATGACGTCGCGCCTTTTTGGTGGGTCTGCGAACGAGGCTACTGCGCCGCTTTGAAGCCGACGATACGGACGGTCTCCGCGGCACCCGCGCGCTGCCGGTCGAGTGCTGCGCCGAATTCGGTCGGTCCGCCCGGATTGACGATTTGGGCCGTTGCCGTCAAGCGGCTTACGATCTCCGCATCACCGCTGAACTCCACCACGTCCTTGGCGATTTTCTCGCGCAACCCGAGATTAATGATAGGGGTCGAGAAGAAGCCGACCAAACCATCGAACTCCAGGGCTGGATGACCTTGTTCTGTCGCCGTCGCCACGCCCGGCACCGTGTCTGTACGCTGGGTGTTGGTCACCGCGATCACTTTGACCTTGCCGGCCTGCACTTGCGGGCGCGCTACCGCAAACGCCGATGAATAGGCTTGTATGCGGTTCTCTGCGAGATCGTTCAGCGCCTGTACGCCGTCGCGGTATGGCACGCGCACGACATCGAGGCCGGCGATCTTGAGGAACGCTTGAAACTGCAGATCGTTGAGGCTTGTGATGGCGTGAAAGTTGAGCTTGCCTGGGTCTTTCTTTGCAATCGCGACGAACTCCGCAAGGTTGGAAACGCCGAGCGCAACAGGCACTGAAATCGCCACCACCGTATTCGACACGCGGGCGACCGGCATCACATCTTTGGGATTGTAGGCGAGCTTTGCGTACTGCAACGGATGGGCGATGAACGTGCTCGCCGGTGCGACCAGCATGGTGTGGTCGTCATTCGCCGTAGTAAATTGCGTCAGTGCCGGGATCGCATCGCCACCCGGCCGATTTTCCACGACGACGGGCTGCCCCCAACGCTTCTGCAGTCGGTCCGCCAGCAATCGTGCAACGATGTCGGCACCGGCACCGGGTCCAAGGGGAATGATCAACTTTACCGACCGCTGCGGCCATGATTGGGCCTGCACAGGCAGTGCGAACGCAACGGCGAGAAGAGCAAGCAGAACACGGTTGATCATCGTCTTCCCTGTGAAGTCGCATTCGAGTTGTGGTGTCAGACGCTCCCGGTCTGACACCATGTCGAAAGTTCGTTGATTTCGCCCCGCCTCAAGCCATGTGCTTGGCGGCGAACTCTTGTGTCCGCTTCAGCGCCAACTCGTGGCTTGCCGGGTGGAAGGATCCCCGCGCGTCACAAGAGAAGCCGTGGCCAGCCTCCTCGTAAACGTAGACTGGATGGGTCGCTCCGAGCTTCTGTTTGACGATCTCGACCTTGTCTAGCGGGATCGACATGTCCTTCGCGCCGAAGTGGAACATGACCGGGCACTTGGACGATTTGTCGGTGTTGTTGGCAACTTCGCCGCCATAGTAGGAAATTGCGACCGCGAGCCCGTCGATTTGCGTAGCTGCGAGCCAGGCTAGCGAGCCGCCCCAGCAGTAGCCGACGGTGCCGATCTTGCCGGCGTTCTGCGCCTTGAGATAGTCGAATGTCGCCTGCAGGTCCTTGAGCGAATCCTCGTTCTTGACCTTGCCGCGAACCTCACGCCCCTTGTCGACGTCGGCCGGCGTATAGCCCACCTCGAAACCCTTCTGCGCGCGATCCTGAAGGGCCGGCGCGACCGCGATATAGCCGTTGGCCGCGACCCGGTCGCAAACGCTGCGGATGTGGTCGTTAACGCCGAAGATTTCCTGGATCACGATCATCGAACCCTTCGGCTTCCCGGCCGGATCCGCACGGTAAGCCGTGAACTCGTGGCCGTCGCTTGCCTTGAGGGTGATATTCTTTCCCATGGTCCGGTTCTCCCTGATGGTTCTTCGCTGGAGTAAATTGTCTGCTGGAGGCCCTCTTTAGCCCATGGCCGAACGGCGCGCTACGGCGAGGACGAGACGGGTGCGACCGAGTGGCCGGCCACCATTCCTGGACTGGTAATGAACCGTTCGCATTCCCACAATAATTTGTATTTCCTACTCCGGGAGCTTGCCGCACATGATCGACGAGACGACACCCAAAGGCCGTTTGATCGCCGCCGCCATGAAGTTGGCGACCGAGCTGCCGTGGAAAGACGTGACCCTCATCGATATCGCCGATACCGCGGGCCTCACTCTCGCTGATATCCGTGCGAGCTTCGACGGTAAGCCGGCGATTGTTCGCGGCTTCGTGCGTGCGGTCGATGATGCGCTGTTGAAGCAGGCCCGCAAGCCGCAACAGGGCGAGGGTCCGCGTGATGCCCTTTTCGAGGTGATCATGGCGCGCTTCGACCTCCTAAATCCACACAAGCAAGCGCTTCGCTCGATCGTGCGCGACGCTGATCCAGACCTCGCGATGATTGGCAGCGCATTGTCCTCACAGCAGTGGATGCTCTCGGCGGCGGGAATTGAGTCATCGGGCTCGCGCGGGGTGGTGCGCACGCTCGGCCTAGCCTCGGTCTACGCGTCGGTGTTCCGCACGTGGCTCGACGACGATGACGCCGGCATGGCGCGTACGATGGCGGCTCTCGATCGCCGCCTGCGCCGCGGCGAACGCAATCTCCAGGCCGTCGAAGGCGCATGCGAAACTGTCGCCGGTTTTGGCAAGCGCCTAGGCGGTATTTTCTCGGGCGCGCGCCGCGACCACAGCCGCCCCGCCGAAACGCAATCGCCCGCCGCAGACGCAAGTTCTGCAACGGGCAACAGCAGCTGATTTCTCGACCGATTCGGCCACTCCTGAGGCCGCGACCGCGGCCCGGCGCTAGTGCGCCGCCCCCGCGGAGGCGCAGCGCTGCGCAGCAGCGCGAAGCGCGCCGTGAGCGAAAACGACTAGAACAGCCCTTCGATCTGACCCTGGGCGTTGAGCCGGATCGTGTCTGCGCTCGGTACGCGCGGAAGGCCCGGCATCGTCATGATGTCGCCGGTGATGACCACGATGAACTCCGCGCCGGCCGACAGACGCAGCTCGCGAACTGGAACCACATGGCCCGACGGGGCACCGCGCAGGTTGGGATCGGTCGAGAACGAGTACTGCGTCTTCGCCATGCACACCGGCAGGTGACCGTAGTTCGCCTGCAGATCCTTGAACTGGTTGCGGACGCTGGTGTCGGCCACGATGTCCGAAGCGCCGTAGATCTCGGTCGCGATCGTCTTGACCTTGTCCCAAAGTGGCATTGCGTCAGGATAGAGCGGCGCGAAGTTCGACTGGCCGCTGTCGGCGACCTCGACGACGTGACGTGCGAGCGGCTCGATACCTGCGCTGCCCTTGCCCCAATGCTCACACAGGAACGCCTTCACGCCCATGCTCTCCGCAGCCTTCACGACTTCGGCGATCTCTGCGTCGGTGTCGGTGATGAACTTGTTGATGGCGACGATCGGTGGCACGCCGAATTTCTTCACGTTCTGGATGTGCCGCTTGAGGTTGTCGCAGCCTTTGGCGACCGCGGCGGTATTCTCCCCTTTGAGGTCGTCCTTGGCCACGCCACCGTGCATCTTGAGCGCGCGGATGGTGGCTACGATCACCGCCGCGGCCGGCTTCAGACCGGCCTTGCGGCACTTGATGTCGAAGAACTTCTCAGCACCCAGATCGGCACCGAAACCAGCCTCCGTTACGACGTAGTCGCACAGCTTCAGAGCGGTTTTGGTCGCGAGCACGGAGTTGCAACCATGCGCGATGTTCGCGAACGGACCGCCGTGGATGAACACGGGGTTGTTCTCGAGCGTTTGCACGAGGTTCGGCATGAGCGCGTCCTTGAGCAGCACGGTCATCGCGCCATCGCCCTTGAGCTGCTTGGCCGTGATCGGCTTGCGGTCGCGCGTGTAGCCGATGACGATGTTGCCGATCCGCTTCTCGAGGTCCTGCAGGTCCGAGGCGAGGCAGAAGATCGCCATGATCTCCGACGCGACGGTGATGTCGAAGCCATCCTCGCGCGGGAAGCCGTTGGCCACGCCGCCGAGCGAGTTTACGATCGAGCGCAGTGCGCGGTCGTTCATGTCGAGGACGCGGCGCCAGGCGATGCGGCGTTCGTCGATGCCGAGGCTGTTGCCCCAGTAGATGTGGTTGTCGATCAGCGCCGACAGCAGGTTGTGCGCGGATGTGATCGCGTGGAAGTCGCCGGTGAAGTGGAGGTTGATGTCCTCCATCGGCACGACCTGGGAATAACCGCCGCCGGCTGCACCGCCCTTGACGCCGAAGCACGGCCCGAGCGAGGGCTCGCGCAGGCAGCTCATCGCTTTCTTGCCGATCCGGTTGAGGCCGTCGCCGAGGCCGACCGTCGTCGTCGTCTTGCCTTCGCCGGCTGGCGTCGGGTTGATTGCAGTCACCAGAATCAGCTTGCCGTCCTTCTTGGACTGCTGGGCCTGGATGTACTCGAACGAAATCTTGGCCTTGGTCGGTCCGTACTGCAGGAGTGCATCGGCGGGTATGCCGATTTTCGCGCCGATCTCCGCGATCGGCTTCATCTTGGCTTCACGCGCGATCTCGATGTCTGATTTCACGGTCATGATGCTCGTTCCTTCCCGGAGATTGACGATGGTTGAGCTGTTGTCTGAATGTGTTAGGGGCGGTCTGCCGACACGAATGCCGAAAAGCCTTTTCAGCAGACCGATCATTTGCTGATTGTCCTGCTATCCGCGGGCCCAAGAATGGGCTTCAGCGGGTAAGCTGTTGGAGCGGGAGAGTTTGAGGCGGTAAGCGAAGTCTCAAAGGCAAGGCTTGCCCTTGAGCCATCCCTTGCCGAGCGCGTAGAGCTTGTCGACATCGGGGCCTACGAGGCCTGCCATGTCTTTCTTCACCTTGTAACCGATCCGCGTCTGCAGATAGGCGAGGTGGCGATAACCGACCGGGAATTCGGCCAGCAGCTTGGGATCGAGCTCGAGTTTCGCGTTCGGATCGACCGGATCGAGCCGATCCTTTTCATAGACCAGGCGGCGCAGCACAATCCGCCATTCGCCATCTCGCTTCTCGATGAAGTCATAGAATCGCCCGGTGCACAGCACGTCGACCTCGACGTCATGCACCATCGCGCGCTGGCTGATCGTCATCTTGGTTTGCGCGATGGCGCGTGGGTGGGGCTTGTTCTCGAGTGCGAGATCAATCGACGAGCCACCGAGGAAGTGGAGAATGCGAACACCCTTCGCGAAACCTTCTCGGCTGACCTTGATGAAGTCCTTGTAGCTGCCCTGGAACCAAGTCGCCCACATCTCACCTTCCGGGTGCCAGACCCCCTCGAAGTGGTCCCACAGGCAGGCGTCACGCCACACGGCCCAGTTCTCCACCATCTCTCTGATGGTGAACCGCTCGGCTTGCTCACGCGTCAACATGCAAATGGCCCTCTGATCGTGCGACATTCTTCTGGTATGCCATATGCCAAGGCATGGGAACTGTAAAGCCGAACGCGGTCCGGGAACGACAGCTGTTCACACCGAGCGGCTGCGTAGACGCGATGCCCTTTTCGGTCTGGGATGCCACGAGCGCGGCAGTGCGAGAGGGCCGATGGACAAATGGCCAGACCCGACTTCAGGCCGAACTGTTCGATGATTGGGTCGCATATGGATTTTGTGACGAACCCGGCCTAGAAACGGCGCCAATGCCCCCGAGATGGGGGCGAGAGCAGGATCTACGAGACGGGACCGCTATGGCCGGACATTCGCAATACAAGAACATCATGCACCGCAAGGGCCGCCAGGACGCGGCCAAGGCGAAGTTGTTCGCCAAGCTGGGCCGCGAAATCACGGTGGCGGCCCGCAACGGCTTGCCAGACCCCGACATGAACCCCCGTCTGCGCCTCGCGATCCGGGAGGCTCGTGCGGAGAGTATGCCGAAGGACAACATCGAGCGCGCCATCAAGAAGGCGGCGGGCGCCGATACCGAGACCTACGAGAACATCCGCTATGAGGGCTACGGCCCGGCTGGCGTCGCCATCATCGTCGAGGCGCTGACCGACAATCGCAACCGCACCGGCGGCGCGATCCGTGCCGCGTTTACCAAGCACAGCGGCAACCTGGGCTCGACCGGCTCGGTGTCCCACATGTTCACCCGTGTCGGCGAGATCGTGTTCAAGCCTGCCGCGGGTAGCGCCGACGCCGTTCTGGAAGCCGCCATCGACGCCGGCGCCGACGATGTCGTTTCCGACGAAAGCGGCCACCTCGTCACCTGCGCTTTCGAAAGTCTCGGCTCGGTGGCGCAGGGCCTCGAAGCCAAGCTCGGCGCGCCCGAAAGCGTCAAGACCGTGTGGAAGCCCAACCTCTCGACACAGGTCGGCGAGGAACCGGCTGCAACGATCATGAAGCTGATCGCCGTCCTCGAAGACGATGACGACGTGCAGGCGGTGTTCTCCAACTTCGAAGTCGATGAGGCGACGATGGCCAAGCTCATCGCCGCCGCTTGAGACGAGACCGGGGACCGCGGCACACTTCCGGCCGGCCTCGTGATGTAGTGTGATCGGCGGCCGGCGCCAATGCGCCGTACTGGGAAAAAACATGTACCGCTCGCTCGATTCTGCCCGCATCGTCGAGACGCTGGAACAACTGGAGCGCCGCGTTGCGGAGCGCTTTCCCGGCGCAAGCCTGGCGGCCGTCTGCGCCGAGCTTGCCAACGTCGCCCGCGAAAACGACCACCGTGCTCGACGCCTTGCCCGGCCCAACTATTTCCTGCGCCTGCTGAGTGTTATCATCATCCTGGCCGGCATCGTCCTGATCGGCATCGTGGCCAGCAACATCGAGGTGAAGCGCGACACCGAGAGCATCTTTTCGACGCTTCAGGGTATCGAGGCCGGCCTCAACATCTTCCTCGTGAGCGGTGCAACGATCGTGTTTTTGGCCACTCTCGAGCAGCGCTGGAAGCGCCAGCGAGCACTCACCGATCTCGACGAGCTGCGATCCATAATCCACGTGGTGGATATGCATCAGCTCACCAAGGATCCGGCCAGCCTGGTGTCCGAGCCGACGCCGTCTTCGCCGGCGCGTCACCTCACGCCGTTGGACCTCGTCCGATACCTCGACTATTGCTCCGAGATGCTGTCGCTGGCGGCCAAGGTCGCGGCCGTTTACGCTCAAAGCACGAAAGATCCGCAGGTCGTAACCGTGTCGAGCGATCTGCAGCAATTGACCGCGAACCTTTCCGCCAAGATATGGCAGAAGATCAGGATCGCCCAATCCACGATGGTGGCAACGCCAGTAGCATTCCATCCGCCCGCGCAGAGCACCGCAACACCGTCTACACCGACTGTGAAGGCTTGAGATGACCCTGTCGGATTTCTTCTGGTCGCCGCGCGGCCGCATCAGCCGCCAGGAATACTGGCTTGGTTTGTTGGCTTTGATGGCGGTCACGGTGGTCGGCGCCACGGTCTTTGACTTCGATGGTTTGATGAGCGACGGCGGCAAAGTCCGCCCGCCTTCGCTGGCCTCCACGCTTTGGAGCTTGGCTTTTGCCTGGCCCTCGACGGCCATTTCGATCAAGCGGTTCAACGATCGCGACTGGCCATCCTGGCTCGGTTATGCACTCGGCGGCAGCATGTCGGCGTTTGTCATTGCAAATTACTATGGTTATCTGCTCGACCCGGATGTCATGGACCCGGTCGAGAAGTTGATCATGGTTGCGGCCGCGATCGGTTTCCTTTGGGCATTATGCGAGAACGGATTCCAGAAGGGCACGCAGGGCGCCAACCGCTATGGCGCAGATCCACTGAGCAGCGTGGCCGACTGAGCGCCGCCGTTACCGGTTGCCCACCTACCCAATTTCATGAGCTGAAGACCAATGATCACCGCAGACGTCGCCGCCTTGAGAAAAGACCCTGTCGCGCTGGCCCAGGCGTTGATCCGGTGCCGCAGTGTCACGCCGTCTGAAGGCGGCGCACTGACGCTTCTGCAAGCACTGTTGGCTCCAGCCGGGTTCGAGTGCCACCGGTTGCCCTTCACGCATCCGGGCACGCCCGACGTCGACAACCTCTACGCCCGTTTCGGAAGCATCGGGACCAACGGTCCCCACCTCTGTTTTGCCGGCCACACGGACGTGGTGCCGCCCGGCGACGAGAAGGCGTGGACGCATCCTCCCTTCGACGCAGTCATCGAGAAGGGCGTTCTTTGGGGCCGCGGCGCGATCGATATGAAGGGCGCCATCGCTTGCTTTGCGGTCGCAGCACTCGACTATATCGGCAAGAAGGATGGCAGCGTTCCCGGCGCGATCTCGTTCCTGATTACAGGCGATGAAGAAGGCCCGTCGATCAACGGCACGGTGAAGGTGCTCGATTGGATGAAGGCCAAGGGCGAGCGTATGGACGCCTGCGTCGTGGGCGAGCCGTCGAGCCTGGATGCACTGGGCGACGAACTGAAGATCGGCCGCCGCGGCAGCCTCAATGGCGAACTCCTCGTGCACGGTATCCAGGGCCACGCCGCCTACCCCCGTTCCGCCGACAATCCCGTGCCCAAGCTCGCCCGCATGATCGACCGGCTCTCATCGACGCCGCTCGATAACGGCACCGCGCACTTCGAGCCGTCGAGTCTGCAGGTCACGGTGATCTCGGTCAACAATACCGCGACCAACGTTATTCCCTCTGAAGCCCGTGCCAAACTCAACATCCGCTACAACGACCTCTGGACCCGGCCGAAAATCGAAGCCCACGTTCGCGCCATCTGCGCAGCGATTGGCGAAGAAACGAAAGCCCGCTGGGACCTTTCATTCAGCGGTACGGGAGACGTCTTCCGAACCGAGCCGGGCCAGTTGGTTGACACCATGTCCGGTGCAGTCGCGAAGATCACAGGCCTCAAGCCTCGGATGTCTACCGGAGGCGGCACCTCCGACGCGCGCTTCATCCACTTCCATTGCCCCGTGATCGAATTTGGCCTGATTAACAAGACGATCCATCAGGTGGATGAGCGCTGCGCGGTCGACGACCTGCATCGCCTGACTCGCGTTTATGCTGAGTTTCTGGAAAGCTATTTTGGTTGAACGCGAATCCATCTGGATGGAACGATCGTCAGGCGGCGTTTTTGCTGGAGAACCATTGAGGTCGCTAGAGCGTTGGCAGCTCGGTCGCTTCGATTGACCCGCCGAGTGGAAGATCGCGTGTCCACTCGACGAGGAAACGATTTATCACGCAGGCGCCGCTTTGAATGCCAATTTGCGTTGGCGCTCCTGCCATATGTTGACGCCGTTGCCTGCGAGAACGAACAGCGTTCCGACCAGCACGATCGGCTGCAGCGTCTCCTTGTAGACGACCACGCCGAGCGTCACCATCAGCGGAATGCGCAGGAAATCGAGCGGCGCAACCACGACCGTATCGGCATACATCAGCGCCTTGGCAAGCGCGAAGTGGGCGACCAGGCTGCACACACCGAGCATCATGACCCAGAGGCCGACGCTGCCCTGCGGCCACTTGATGGTCTGGTAACCGAGCACGAACGCCATCACCGAATGGTTCACCACCATGAACATCAGGATCGTGAGCGCACTGTCGTAGCGGGTCAGATAGCGTGTTCCGATCATGTTGAAGCAGAAGAAGACGGCACACGACAATGCCATTGCAGTACCGAGATTGAAACTCGGCGCGACCTTGCCGCCGCTGATCAACGTCGGACCCAGGATGATGACGATTACGCCGGCGAACCCCATCACCGCAGCGAACACGCGGGGCTTGGTAAGCTGTTCTCCGAGTAGAAAAGGAGCCAGCAGCGCGACCCATAGCGGGAACGTGAACTCGAGCGAGATGAGCTCGATAAGCGGGATCAGCAAGAGCGCCGTCATCCAGCTCCATTGTCCCGCGAAGTGCACCAGCGCCCGGCCCCACTGCATCCATGGTCTTCGTGTCCACAAGCTCCGGAGTGATATGCCGAGCCACCAGAACGCGACGAGCAGAATGATGAGAGAGATGAAGTTGCGATAGAACACCATGTTCATCGCGGTCATATGCTTACCGCACTCACGGCCCGCCCAGGCGGTCAGCGCGAACGCCAACACCGAGACAAGCGTCCACCCGACAGCTTTTGGTAGGTCCGCCGTCTGACCGGCATAGGTGGGCTGCGCGGTGGCAGCCGCCTTCTTCGTCGCGTCGATCGTCAAGATCTGTCTCCTCACCGTTGCAGGGGTGATAAGGTGGCGACAGGCAGGCAGCAACCCGGAAACTGGGATTTGCCCGCGAGAACCGGTTAGCCGCCATGCGGTATGGGTGTGGGTGACCGCATCCCGGGTTTCACAGGAGGAGAGATCGATGGCGAAAGTGATCTATGGCTTCACTCGTGACAGCTTCGACGATCGCTATCGCGAACCGGACTATCACTACGGCACCGAGGCCAATGCCTTCCTCGTCTCGCAGAAAGCGCGCTTTCGACCCGGCATGAAGGCACTTCTGCCCGGCGATGGCGAAGGCCGCAACGGCGTATGGTTGGCCGGGCAAGGGCTCGACGTAACGACCTTCGATCCCTCGCCGTACGGGGTCGAAAAGGCGTTGAAGCTCGCAGCCGATCGCAGCGTGTCGATCGATGCGCAGGTCGCCGGCGTCGAAAGCTGGGACTGGAAAGAATGCCAGTTCGACGTCATCGGACTGTTCTTCATTCACTTCCCGGCGGAATTGCGCCGCGCCGCTCATGCGCAAGTTCTGAAATCACTGCGCCCCGGCGGCATCGCTGTCCTGGAGACGTTCTCACCCCGCCAGATCGAGATGCGCAAACACGGCGCGGCCGGCGGCCCCAAGGACATCGAGCGCCTATTCACGTGCGACATGCTGCGCCAGGATTTCGCCGGGGCCCGCTTCCACGTTCTCGAGGAAACCGAAGCGGATTTCACCGGCCACGCCCACTATGGCCGCTGCGGGGTTGTCCGCATGGTCGCCGAAAAGCCGAATTCGTAGGTCGGGTCGAGGCACTGGATCCAACGATCAGATTACCAAGAATGCCCCGGACTCCAATTTCCACATAGCGCGTCGTCACGGCCGCGAAGGCGGCCGTCCACGGCAGGGTGACCTTCAGCACGGCAGCCTATCAAACCATCAGCGCAGTCGATCGCTAGCAGCCGTGGATGGCCGCCTTCGCGGCCATGACGAAGATTCAGGATAGGCATGGTGTCGGCGGCGGAGATAATGGGGAAATCGGGCGCACTGAAATCGACTACTCCAGCTTCAAGTCCGCCTCTTTCACCACACGCTGCCACTTGGCGAGATCGGTAGCGAGCTGCTTGGCGAGGTTCTCCGGCGGCCCGCCGAGCACTTCGCCGCCTTCAGATGCGATCTTCGCCTTCACGTCGGCGTCGAGCAGCGCCGTATTGAGAACCGCATTGAGCCTCGCGATGATCGTTGCCGGCGTTCCTGCCCGACCCATTACGGCGAACCAGTTCGTCGTCTCGAAACCTGGGAACCCCGATTCCGCCAGTGTCGGAACGTCGGGCAGATCTGCCATCCGCTTGGCTGAGGTCACTGCGATCGCTTTCAGCTTGCCCGAACGCATATGTCCATTCACCGATGGCGCCGCCGCCATGAACAGGTCCGCTCGTCCGCCGATCACGTCGATCGCGGCCGGTGCCGCTCCCTTGTAGGGAATGTGCAGAAACTTTATCCCAGCCGAAAGCTGCATCAGTTCGAGCCCCATATGGGTCATGCTGCCGTTGCCCGACGACGCAAAAGTCACCTCGCCTGGCCGTGCTTTCACCGCGGCCATCACTTCCGCGATTGTCTGCAGCTTGGCCGCCGTCGAGACCACCATGATCTGCGGCGTCGCGGCGACCAGCCCGACAGGCGCCATGTCCTTGATCGGATCGAACGGCACATTCTTGTAGATCGCCGGGTTCACCGCGAGATTGGAGACTTGCGCAAACAGCAGCGTGTAACCGTCCGGCTGAGATTTCGCGACAATTTCCGACGCAATGTTGCCGTTCGCTCCTGGCCGGTTGTCGACGAGCACGGTCTGTTTCAGCCCATCGCCCATCCGTGGCGCGATCAGCCGGGCGAGGAGATCGACGACACCGCCCGGCGGGAAAGGAACCAGCATCCGCAGCGGCTTCGTAGGAAAGCTATCCTGCGCAATAACGGGCACTGCACCGGCGGCAAGCGCCAAAATGACAGCGGCTGTCAGACTAAGAAGACGACGCATGCGCATGCTCCTCCCATATCCCGTCGGCTGTTCGCGGCGGTTCTTGCGGCAGACACTACCGCTCATCGCAGCCCGCGCAAGGTGCACCGCAATGATTGGGGAGCAGTCAATGCGACGAAACTCACATCGAGGCTAGGAGCGCCAATGTTTCCATCACTGATACATGCTCGGCTACGCCCTTGCCCGCGATGTCGTAGGCGCAGCCATGACCCACGCTCGAGAATAGCACCGGTGTGCCGATTGCTAGCGCCGAGGCCCGCCGAGGAGAAAGCAACTTGATCGGGATGTGCCCCTGATCATGGAACGGCACGACGTAGGCGTCATGCCGGCGCTCTGAGATCATCAAGTCCGCACCGGCGGGACCGCTGACGTCGAGGCCACCCTGCTTCAGGCGTGCGACGGCAGGTTTGGTAATGCGCTCGTCGTCGTCGCCGAATAGTCCTTCCTCGCCGGCATGCGGATTGATCCCGCAGATTGCGATACGCGGCGCGGCGATCCCGAGCCGCTTCAACGCCGAGTTCGTCGCTTGCGCGGCTGCAACGACGAGATCGGGCGTCAGCCGGCCGATCGCGGTCGTCACACTCTCGTGCAGCGTGCAGTGCGTGATTCTGAGGCCAGCGGCCGCCAACATCATGAACACGCGATCACGTGGTGTCTGGGTCAGGTCCGCGATCAGCGGCGGATAGCCCGAGAAGGCTATGCCGGCCAGGTTGATCGCGGTCTCCGATTGCGGACATCCTACGATTGCCTCGACCGCACCGGATTGCGCGAGCAGAACGGCGCCCTTGGCGTATTCGATGGTCGCGCGGCCCGCCTCGGGACACATCTTGCCCGGTTCGAAATGTTGGGACTCGAGCGCCATCACATCTGCCACGGCAATGGCGTCCAAGCCGGCAGCGTCGTAGGGCGCCAGCGGTGCCGTAATGCCAAGCATGCTGCGATAGGCTGCGATCACCGGTACGTCGCCGACCAGCACGGGCTGTAGCGAGGCCGATCTGATATGCTCGACGGCAGCCTTTAGCGCAATTTCCGGTCCGATACCGTTGGGATCGCCGATGGCAATCGCAATTCGGCGCCTGACTGTCGGATCTGGCATGGTTCCTCGGCGTTACATGGCTTGGCAAGCGACGACGATACTATGCGCGCCAGCCTCCGGCCATAGCTTCCGCTTCCAATGCTGGAAGCATGGCGTGTACCGCTACGGTGTTTGCAGCCGTCGGCCCGGATGTGGTAAATCCCGGCCCAACGAGGTCCCCGAGGTGCACATGAACTTCCGGACAGGGCTAGCTCTTTCCATTATTTTGTCCTGCTTTGCATTGGCGATGCAGGCCACTACGGCATCTTCCGGTCCGACGCTCCTGTTCGAGGCGGCAACGGGCAAGATCCTGTATGCCGAGGATCAGGACGATCAATGGCATCCCGCTTCGCTGACAAAGATCATGACGGCCTATGTGACCTTCCAGGCGATCAAGGCCGGGAAGGTCACGCTCGAGACGGAGTTGCCTTATAGCGAAGCCGCGCTGTCGCAGCCGCCAAGCAAGATCGGTTTGCCGTTGGGAGCCACGGTGAAGGTCGATCTTGCGCTGCAGGCGCTGATCGTAAAGTCGGCCAACGACATTGCCGTCGCGCTGGCGGAAGGGATCGGCGGCAGCGAAGCGCAGTTCGTTGAATTGATGAACGACACCGCGCGTCGCCTCGGCATGACGCGCACGGTATTTCGCAATCCCCATGGGCTTCCGGCTTCCGAACAGGTCACGACTGCCCGCGATCTCGCCCGCTTGTCGACGGCGGTGATTCGCGATTTTCCGCAGTATGCGCACTACTGGGCGCAAACGCAGTTTCAAATCGCGAACATCAAAATCGTCAGCCACAACGGTCTGTTCAAGACCATGGAAGGTGCCGACGGCCTGAAGACGGGTTTCATCTGCGACAGCGGATACAACATCGTGGCAAGCGCCACACGCGAAGGTGTGCGCCTGATGGCCGTCGTGCTGGGTGAAATGTCCGCTAACGAACGCAACGCGCGAGCCCAGCAACTCGTGGAGCATGGCTACCAGACGATGGGTTGGAAGGCTTTATTCGGTTCGCGGGATACGATTGCCTCCCTCGCAATTGCGTCGACTGCCAAGGACGTGGCCAGCATCCGCACGAGCGTGGTCGCCATGGAGTGCAACAACCGGCGAATGGCTCGCGCCACTGCCGTAGCAAGAAAGCGCATGGCCGCCCGTAACAAAGCCGAGACCGGCGCCCGCAAGACCGGCGAGAAGCCTGGTTCAGCGGCCGCTCCGAAGGCTGCAGCTGCTATGCCGGCAGCACCTGCGCTCAAGGCGGCTGCGCCGGCGAAGTCTGCCACGCAGCCCGTGGCCCCGGCTGGATCCGCCCGCTGAGGTAGCGCGTCGGCATGTTTGCCGCGACCAAGACTATTCCCATCCTGGGACGATGCTCCTGGCTTCAATCTTGCTCCAACTCGGCAACCCCAAGCGGACGAGATCGAGAGAGATGATCACCAGCAGGCACCAGGAAGTTGATGCAACTCTAACCCCGAGAGAAGTCGACCACATGGCGGCTGTGCTCGAAGGGCGGCATGGGGTGCATGCCGAGCACGTTGCGCAGTTCTTCACTGATTGGAACGCGCAACATGGCGATACCTCGAGGTCTTGGGCCTGGGCTGCGGTCACCGAATGTGTCCGCAAGCGCACTTCCGAGCGGCTGGGAACGCTCGCCCGCGCCTGAAATTTCCCGAAACTAAGGCAATCCGGGTTCGCTCCGGAATGAATTGGCAATTCCGCGCCTGTAGAACATGGGGCAGGGATGCCTGGCCGGCATGTGCGATTGGCCCGCCACCGGCTGCGAACCGCAATCGAAAGGCCGGATTAACCTTTGACCGAGCCTTGCACCACGCCATGAGTCAGTCTGCCATCACCGGGTAGTGCCCCAACACGTGGTGTAAGCCCACAGGCATGATCCGGAGCGCCGCGGCTCGGATTGTCAGGCGGCCGGGATTGCCGGCGGCCTGACGGTGGCATCATCGCAGAAGCCGGCCATCGTTTC
>CANJPN010000063.1 GCA_947475855.1 Bradyrhizobiaceae bacterium | reverse complement strand
TTGCGGCGTGAGGGGCGTCATGTAATCACATGCAACGACAAGGCGCCCCGCCGACGGTCGCCGACCACCCGCAACCGATCCGCCTTGCGGCGTTTTGCAAGAGGCTCCAAGGAGTTGAAGATGCTGATCAGTGTGAACAGCACGATCCTTGGGATTTGCGCCGGCGAGGCCATGAGGCCGTGACAGCCGAGCAGGTGTATCCAGGTGCCGAAGCCAATGCCATACCAAACCTTGAAGTGAAACATGGCGTGGAGCCGTTTCGCTCTTCGCTCGATCGTGCCGCGCAATCGAGTGATCCAAGTCGCGGTCATCAAATTCAAGGCCCCTGCTACATGGCATCGCCACAGGCTGGTCGTGCGGGTGAGAAGCACACCGCGCTTTTGTGGGCCACTATATCCTATGCATCCCTGCTAACGTGAGTCCCAGCATTTCCGATGGGGAAGATCCGCAAGATGATGATGTTGCGACAGATCGAGCGCGACTGTGCGCATTTCGCGCGCGCGTTGCGGGTCTGCCACGGACATCGGCAAGAAGCCTGCGGTAGTCTCGCGATCGATTCATTGCAGAAGTTGCTGGGCTTCGTCAGCGCCCTTTCGGTGGCGCAACTGGTGACGTTGGATGCCACTGTGCGCGGCCGGCTGGCGGTGCCGCGATCTCGACCTGGCGATGCAATCGGTGATGCGGCGGCCGAAGTTCCATCAGCTGGCGCAATGTCCCTGGCCGGGGCATCGGTTCCGCTGGCCGGGCCAGCCGACGCGGGCGTCACGTCGGTCGCCGGCCTCGAAGCGCGCTTTGCCCTGGCGCCGACTTGCCCGCATTGCCAGGGCAGCAGCGTCATCAAGTGGAACAAGGCGAGTGGGCTGCAGCGGTATCTGTGCAAGCCGTGCGGCCGGACGTTCAACGCGCTGACTGGCACGCCGCTGGCGCAATTGCACAAGCGTGAGCTTTGGCTCGGTCATGCGCAGGCGCTTGTCGAGGGCATATTGCTCCGAAAAGTCACCACTCGCCTCGACGTCGATCTGACCACGGCTTTCCGCTGGCGGCATCGCTTTCTCAAGGCGCCAGGCGAGGTTCGGCCAACGCGCATCGAAGGCACGGTGGAAGCCGACGAGACCCGGTGTCAACGCGATCTGCGCCACATTTCGACCGTAGAGTTGCGGTGCACAAAGTGATGACGCCAGTGCTCGACATTTTTGCCACACAGGTGTTGAGCGCGTGCACTTCGTCGGCTCGGGGTCACGTCCCGCCTTCGAGCAGACCTTCGGTGCGACTTGTATTGATCGTACAGCGGACATGCCGGTAGCGGCAAGAACATCGAGCTGTGCGGGTCCGCTCCTGTATAAATAGCCCCAAAAATAGAGGGAGTTTGAGGGATACGCTTGCCCTCGGGCACTGACCCGAGGGTCCCTCAATGGGTGCGGGGTCCGCACGTCGTGATCCGGCCTCTGGCCGCAGCGACGTGCAAAGCAAATGCCCCGCTCGCGCAGCGAATCCGCTCGCTCTCCCCACGAGGTGCCAATTCCGCATCCGTGCACCGACCGCACCCAAGCGCGAGCGCCCGCATGAGATTGTGGCAGCCGGCTGCGACCCAAGGCACGCCGCACGTCACCGGAATCCGAACAGCGAAAGCCCCCACTCCCGGCCAGTGGCCTTCGAGAACGCTTGCGATCCGACCGCGAGCCGACCTACAAGCTGATTGCCCCACTCGCTGGGAACCGTGAGTAGCGACGAATACAGAAGTCAACTGAAAGGACTGCCCCACCCATGCTCGACGCCTTGCGCCGTGCCTCCAACAGTTGGGTCCTGAAGCCGCTGCTCCTGCTCCTCGTCCTCGCCTTCGTGGTCTGGGGCGTTGCCGACATATTCACGGGCGGCAACCGGGCGACCGCGATCGCCTCGGTCGGTTCGAGCGAGATCTCGGTGGAGGAATATCAATCGGCCTACGGCGCCGTCATGAACAACCTCGCCCGCCGCTTCGGCCGCCGCCCCACCGCCGAGGAAGCGCGCCTGCGCGGCATCGATCGCGCGGTTCTGGAAGACCTCGTCAACGGCGCCACGATCGACCAGCAGGTCCGCCAGCTAGGTCTCGCTTTGTCCCAGGCAACCATCGCCGCCACGATTGAGAAGGACCCCAACTTGCAGGGTCCCGACGGCAAATTCGACCGTCCGGCCTTCGAGAATATCCTGCGTGAGATCGGCTACAACGAGCGCGCCTACCTCAATCTGCGCCGGCGCGAGGAGCTGCGCCAGCAGGTGACCCAGTCGATGTTCCAGGACGTCCCGGTGTCGTCGACGCTCTCCAACCTGGTGCACCAGTGGCGCGAAGAGACGCGAACGATCCAGTATTTCTCCGTCGATGGAGCAACCCAGGTGAAGCTGGGCGAGCCCGACGAAGCCAAACTCAAGGAAGTCTTCGACGCCCAGCCGCGCCTTTTCGTTACACCGGAGTTCCGCCACGTCGTGGCCCTGGCGTTGTCTGCAGCCGATGTCATGAAGAACCTGGAGGTATCGGACGACGACATCCGCAAAGCCTATGAGGCTGACAAGGCAAACAGCGAGCTTCCCGAAAAACGGCGTATCCTTCAGATCCCCTACAAGGACAAGGCCGCCGCGGAGGCAGCCGCCAAAGCCATCGCATCAGGCAAGAGTTTTGCCGACGCGGCCAAGGAGGCAGGCGCCACCGAAAAGGATATCGACCTAGGTCTGATCACCCGCACCGACATGTTCGACCCCTCGATTGCCGACGCCGCCTTCAAGCTCGACAAGGGCAAGGTATCGGCCCCGGTAACAGGACGTTTCTCGACCGTGCTCCTGCAGGCGACGGAGATCGAGCCGGCGCGCACGCGCACCATCGACGAGATGCGCCAGGAGATCCGCGATAAGCTCGCCGCGACGCGCGCCAACGACACGATCCGTAAGATCCATGACGCCATCGACGACGGCCGCGCCGCAGGACGGCCATTGCTGGAGATCGCAGAGAGCGTCAAGCTCAAGGCCTTCGACAACAAGCAAATCGACCGCCTCGGCCGCAAGCCCGACGGAACTCCCGGCTACGAGGGCCCCGATCAGGCCAAGGTCATGCGAGCCGCCTTCGAAGGCAAGCCCGGCGTCGAAATCGAGCCGATCGATATGGACGACGGCGGCTATGTCTGGATCGACGTCCTCGGCGTCACCGAGGAAAAGCAGCGTCCGTTCGCCGACGTGAAGGATGATGCCAAAAAGGTATGGCAGCGCGACGAGATCGCCCGTCTGTCCGCCGAACTGGTCGCCAAGCTGATCGAGCGCGCTGAAAAGGGCGAAGCGATGGCTACATTGGCCAAGGAGGTCGGCTCCAAGCTCGTGACTTCGAAGCCGTTGAAGCGCTTCGGAAACGATCAGGGCGTGCCGGCAGCCGTTATCCAACGAGCGTTCAGCATCGGTACCGGCGCCCGCGCCTCGGTCGATACAGGCGACGGAGTCCAACGCGTCGTATTCCGCCTCGTCGAGATCACCAAGCCCACGGACCCGACCAAGGAGCAATCGGCCGAGATTGCCACACAGCTCCGCGGCGAGTTGCAGCAGGATGCGATCCAATCTTACGTTCTGGCGCTGCGTGAGCGCTATGGCGTGAAGATCAACGAACCGCTCTTCAAGCGCACCACCGGCGAGACCACGGAGCAGCGCTGACGCCTTAGACGCTGATATAGATATCTCTGCGTTCCCGGAAGCCGAGCGCAGCGAGGGTCTCCGCGATCTTTCCACCTCTGAATGGGGTAAAGGCACCGGATCCTCACGCTCCGACCTTGCGGTCGGCACGTTCGTCCCGGGGCGCAGGTCAATTTGGTGAACCGCCGAACCACAATGTCAGCGCTGATGGCGCTTCCCTGCCGAACTTCGTTTTTTTCCGAGGCCCCCGTGAGTACGCACGCGCGCAAGACAGCCACTCTCGACGTCGAACCCGCCTTCGACGCCTTCGCCAAGCGCTATGAAAAAGGCTCGCCCCAGGTCGTCTGGACGCGCCTCGTCTCCGACCTCGAAACCCCCGTCTCGGTCTACCTCAAGGTCGCCCACGGCAAACCGATGAGCCTGCTGCTGGAGTCGGTCGAAGGCGGCGCCGCCCGCGGCCGCTATTCGATCATCGGCCTAGCCCCGGACATCGTCTGGCGTGCCAACGGAAACGCAGCCGAGATCAACCGCTCAGCCGAGACGAAGCCCGACGCCTTCAAGCCCGCCCCCGAGCCGACGCTGCAATCGCTGCGCGCGCTGCTCGCCGAATCCGCGATGGAATTGCCCGAAGCCCTGCCGCCGATGGCCGCCGGCGTGTTCGGCCACATGGGCTACGACACGATCCGCCTCGTCGAGAACCTGCCCGACACGCCGCCCGACGTGCTCGGCGTGCCCGACATGGTGCTGGTGCGCCCGACCATCGTCATCATCTTCGACAACGTGAAGGACGAGATGACGGTCGTGACGCCGGTGCGTCCGACACCACGCCAGACCGCCGCGAAAGCCTATGCCGCAGCGCAGAAGCGCTTGAAATCCGTCGTGGCAGCACTCGACGCGCCGATGCCCCACGCGGCAACCGCAACCACCGCCGCCCGCATGCCCGTGTCCGATCCCGTGTCGAACACGACGCCCGCCGAATACATGGGCATGATCGCGAAAGCGAAGGAGTACATCCGCGCCGGCGACGCTTTCCAGATCGTTTTATCGCAACGCTTCTCGACGCCGTTCACGCTGCCGCCGTTCGCACTCTACCGCGCCTTGCGCCGCACGAATCC
Organism: Bradyrhizobiaceae bacterium; assembly: GCA_947475855.1. Classification (GTDB taxonomy): domain Bacteria; phylum Pseudomonadota; class Alphaproteobacteria; order Rhizobiales; family Hyphomicrobiaceae; genus CAMDPA01. The sequence continues at coordinate 11,985 of CANJPN010000063.1, read as the reverse complement.
TTCGCCGTTCCTCTACCATCTCGATCTCGGCGGCTATGCCCTCGTCGGCTCGAGCCCCGAGATCCTCGTCCGCGTCCGCGACGGCGAGGTCACGATCCGCCCGCTCGCCGGCACGCGCCCGCGCGGTGCCACACCCCAGCAGGACGAGGCGCTCGCCGAAAGCCTGCTCACCGATCCCAAGGAACGCGCCGAACACCTGATGCTGCTCGACCTCGGCCGCAACGACGTCGGCCGGGTCGCCGAGATCGGCTCCGTCGAGGTCACCGAGAAGTTCGTCATCGAGCGCTACAGCCACGTCATGCACATCGTCTCGAACGTGCAGGGGCGGCTGCGCGCCGACCTCGACGTGATCGACGCGCTGCTCGGCGGCTTTCCCGCAGGCACCGTATCGGGTGCGCCGAAGGTGCGTGCGATGCAGATCATCGACGAACTCGAGAAGCACAAGCGCGGCCCCTATGCCGGCTGCGTCGGCTACTTCTCCGCCAACGGCCAGATGGACACCTGCATCGTACTCCGGACAGCGCTCGTGAAGGACGGCGTGATGCACGTCCAGGCCGGCGCCGGCGTCGTCTACGACAGCCAGCCCGAGAACGAACAGCAGGAGTGCATCAACAAAGCCAAGGCCGTCGTCCGCGCCGCCGAAGAAGCCGTCCGCTTCTCGACCCGCGGCGCCAAACGCAAACCCGGCGGCAACGGCGGCGAGTGGGGTTGATCGGAACCGGCTTCGCGGCGCTGCCCCCGATCGCTCGATAGGGGGGCTTTGACACCAATGCGAAATGGCGAGCGCGCCCACTTCTCCCTCTCCCCGTTCTTCACGGGGAGAGGGCCGGGCATGCCCGCGGGCACTGACCCGAGGGTGAGGGGCGGCAACGTGCGCAACGCCTTCATCCGACGATGTCCGCTGCCCCCTGGAGACCGTTTTTGTTCCGGTGTCTGCCGATCAGCCGAGAAGGGCCATGAGGAGGCGACGGGCGATCCCTCATTTTTGCGACGCGAATTTGCGACGCGAAAATCTGCGTCCTATTGCCAATGGAGGTCTAGACACTCGGAGACGGCGAACCTTGGATCATGCACGATCACGTCCGGTTTCGTGGGTTGAGCTGCGCCACCGGGCTACGGGTCTTTACTCATGCGCTTCGCCCGCAACACGGAATCCGAAATCGACCTGTGGACAACTAGCCTATTTGCGGCGCCGAGCTGCGCGGTTAGCCTCGCCGCGAGGGTTCCGTTGCTCTGACCAAATGCTTAATGGGGGTTGTTGTGTCGTCCGAGTTGCCACCCACCGCACCTGTGAAGAAGTCCTCGACGCTCAGCATCCGCAAGAGTTCGAGGCTCCTGCCGGCGATCATGCTGGTGCTGACCGCACTGCTGTTCGTGGCCTATGCGCTGCCCTCGGATTTCGGCAAGCTGGGCAAACTTCTCGGCATGAAGGGCGAGGCTCACTCCGCCAAAGCCATCCTCACGCATGCCGGCGACCTGTTCGCCGGTGACGATGCGAAGGGCAGAACCGAATTCTTCAAAAGCTATGGTTTCCACCCGCTCAGCTTCACGGGCGATGTGCTGTTTCCCCTCTTCAAGGCCTGGCTCGAGGTATTGGGCCACGATTTCGTCGCCATCGTGCAAAAGGTGGTCGGCACGGTCGGCATCATTGCCGCTTACTCGCTCGTTCCCGGTATCGCCGGCCTCATCTATCGGCGCCAGTTCACTTACTGGTTTGTCGCCTCTTTCTTGTTGCTGCTCGCTGTGAATGCGTCGGGGCTGTTTCCGAAACTGAGCATCGGCGGCGAACCCATGCCGAGTTCCGGCAAGGTGTTCTTGTTCCTGCTCGCCCAGCTCGTGGTCCTGCTCGCCGCCTATCGACTGCGGCGCCACGGACAGAGTATGGGCTGGCTGCCGGCGAAGTGGCACAACTGGGGCCTCAAGGGGCTGCTGGTCGCTGCAGGGCTGCTCATCTATCAGTTCTGGAATCCGATCTCGACCATCGACTTGGCCGAGCAGGACAGAGTGCTACAGGAGCGGCAATCTCGCGCTGACGATCTCAAAGCCGGCAAGGCAAGTGACGGGCTGCGCGACTGCGACGACGTGCGGTGTCCAGGTTTGGTGAGTCTGGCCCTCGATCCGGCCAAGCCGATCTACATGGGGCTCTTCGAGATCACGCATGCCGAGTGGGACGCATGCAGCGGCTCGGCGCCCGAACCCAAACCGTGCAGGAAAATCGATCGCCCCGTCGCTGGCAGCGACCGTATTCCGGTCGAAGTATCGTCCGAGGACGCGGTCATCTACCTGCAGTGGCTGAGTGGCCAGACCAAAGCGACCTATCGGCTACCCTCGCGCGCCGAGTGGCTCGCTGCAGCCCGAGGCAACGCTCCGCCAGGTTCGAAGTGGTCGTTCGGCGACGATCGCGAGAAGCTCGAAGAATATGCCTGGTATGCGAGGATCGGCGCGCGCTGGCCGCATCATGTCGGACTGCTCAAACCGAACGCATTCGGGCTTTACGATATGCACGGCAATGTCGCCGAATGGATCGACCGCTGTCGTCAATCCTCAGGTGCAGTTCAAGAAGGCTGCAGCACCAGGCCTGCGGCAAACGGGGGACGGCTCACCGAGCTTCCAGCCGACCTCGAACTCCGGGAGCCGCCGCTGAGCAATGCGGACAAGGCGGGCATCCGGGTCGTGCGTGAGGCCGGCAGCAAACCGCCGGCCATTGCGCCGGTGAGCCGAGTTGCGGCCGGTACGTCCCAAGAAGTGGAGGCAGCGGCCGCCACCGGCACGAGTTCTGCGACGCGCTCGGGCTGGTCGATGCTGACCAGCGGATTCTCTGGGCTGCTCTTCAAATGGGAGGTGATTCTCCTCGGCCTGCCACTGCTCTACACGTTGTTCCGGAATTCCGACACTTGGACGTCAGCCAAGCCGAAGAACATCGTCATCTGCCTCGACGGCACCAGCAATAATCCCGATCAAGTCGATCAGGGCTTCGCCGCGACCACCAACGTCTACAAGCTGTTCCGCATGCTGAAGGCGGACAAGCAAGGCATGTTCGAGCCCGGTGAAGTTCTCGATGCGTCGTTGTGCAAGAAGTACGGCGACAAACAGATCGGCCTCTACTACGCGGGCGTCGGCAACACTTTCGACAACGATCCGCTGCTGGCGTTCTTTGGCCAGGCGACAGGCCTGGGTGCCGAGGAGGCCGTCGAGCGCGCCTACCTCGATCTCGTCCGCACCTATCGCCCCGGCGACCGGATCTTCATCTTCGGCTTCAGCCGGGGCTCCGCGATTTCCCGGCTGTTGGCGCGTGCCATCGATGCGCGCGGTGCGCCACGGACAGTTTGGACGATCAAGCTGTTCGGAAAGCACCGGAAGCTGTGGAGTTCGAAATCGAAGCGGCTGATGCCGATCGCGGTGCTCGGTTGCTGGGACACGGTCGGCTCGTTCGGCGTCGCCAAGACGATCGGCGGCATCAACCTGCAGCAGCTCAACATGCTCCGCGATCTGTCGGTGCCCGACAGCGTCCGCCAAGCCTATCACATGGTGGCGCTGGACGAGCGCCGCCAGGAATTCGAGCCGACGTTGATGGACCCCGATCCCAACCGGCCCGAGCGCATCATCGAGGTGTGGTTCCCCGGCGACCACGCCAACATCGGCGGCGGGTGGGCAACCGACCGGCTATCCGATGTCGCGCTCGACTTCCTTCTGCGTCGGATCAGCAGTGGCTACGCAGACACCCAACAAGAGGCTGGCAAAGAAATCTGGGGGCTGCATCTCGTCGCATGGAAGGCCGACAAGCTCGAACACTGGAAGCGCCAGGACAGCAATCCTCTGATCGTCGATCCGGACGCACTGGGCCTGATCCAGCAAAACTTCAGCCACGTGTTCAACTATCGTCCGCGCAAGGTGCCGCCACATGCGATGATTCACGACACCGTGTTCGACCGCATGATCAGCTCGCTGCCCCTCTACGCGCCGCAATCGTTGTTCGATCTCAACGACGAGCTCGACCGCCGCCGCGATCTGATCGATGGCCAGGTGGCCAAGCTCACAGAGAGCAAGCTCTTGTCCGCTGACGATCTGACGAAGATCGCTGGCTACAAGACGAAGCTGCGCCTCAACAGGTTCGACGAATACTACCGAGGAACGTTGGAGCCGTCGTTCAGCAGCGAATATGTCGCGAAAGAGCGGGCGCTCGCGCTCGGGCCCGATGGATCGCTCGACAACGATGCTGGGCGCGCAAAGGTGGGCCAAGCCTGAAGTGCGTCCGCTATCAGCGGCCGACCTACCTCACTTCGCAACGCCGAGCTCGACCACGACTGGTCGGCTACATGCCGACTGGTAGTTCGGCCGCTTGGCTGCGCAACGACTTCATGCTGCAACAGCTCAGGTCCGTTTGGGGTCGCATCATTGCGGTGCCTCACCGACCTCGGACGGTCCACATCAAGAAGCGGACGGCGCTTGATGCCATTGTCGGCCAAGCGGCCACCCCTCAACCTAGCCCTCTCCCCGCAATGACGGGGAGAGGGAAATTGCGCGCCTCGGCGCTTCTGCGATTGACCCTCGGCGACCCCTCAACGACCACACCCCAAAACGCGGGTCCAGGGCCGGCCCTGGTCGGGGATCGCGAAGGGGCGGATAGCCCCTCGCATGGCCGCCAGGCCATCATCGCTCACCACACACGCGCCGCCCCGCCTTCACCCCTCCACCGCCAGCGGCGCGAGATCCCGCACCACCAGATCCGGCGGCGTATCGGGATATTCGGCCGGCGCCCCCGAGCGGTTGACCCAGACTGCGCGCATCCCCGCGACCTTCCCGGCCGTCACGTCCCACCTGTTCGATGACTGGAACGAGACATCGCGCAAAGCCACCCCGAAATGCCCAGCGACGAGATCGTAGACCTGGCGGTGTGGCTTGAAGATACCGGCTTCGTGCACCGTGATGAGATGATCGAAGACGCCGTCGAGCCGCGCCGAACGCACGGCGTCGGCGATCATGTCGGGATCACCGTTCGTCAGGATCGCGAGCTTCGCGCCGCGCGCCTTCAACTGACCAAGCACGCCCGCCACCTCCGGGTAGGCATCGAGCGTGCGATATGCCGCCATCAGCTTGTCGCGCACGCCGGTCGGAACTCCACCCACCGACGCGATCGCGAAATCGAGGCTGTCCCCTGCGAGCTGCCAGAACGTCGTGTGCCGGCCGGTGCCCGCCCAGATCCAGGTGTATTCGAGATGCTTGGCGCGCCACACCTGGGACAGCCGCTCCCAGTTCGGGCCGATCTCGGCCGCGTACTTTGACGCCGCCGAATGCACGTCGAACAACGTGCCGTAGGCATCGAACGCGAAATACCCGTAGCGCGCCATCTTCCCTACTCCCTCACTTCTTCTCCTGCATGCCGCGGATCGTATGAATGATGCCGGAGAAGTCGACTCCGGCCTGCCCCCACGCGTTGCTGAGCGCATAGAGTTGTGCCGCCATCGCCCCCATCGGTGTCACGGCCCCGGCAGCGGACGACGCTTCCTGCGCGAGCTTCAGGTCTTTGAGCATCAAAGCCGACGAAAATCCCGGCTTGTACTCGCGGTTCGATGGCGCGGCCGGCACTGGACCGGGCACGGGACAATAGCTCGTCAAACTCCAGCACTGGCCCGACGAGGTCGACGCCACATCGTAGAGCGCCTGATGTGACAGCCCCAGTTTCTCAGCGAGCGCGAACGCCTCGCACACACCGATCATCGAAATCCCCAGGATCATGTTGTTGCAGATTTTGGCGGCTTGGCCTGCACCGGCGTCGCCGCAATGCACGATCCTCTTGCCCATCGCCTCGAGAACCGGCTTCGCCTTGTCGAAGGCTGGGGCAGCCCCACCGCACATGAACGTGAGCGTGCCCGCCTCCGCCCCGCCGACGCCGCCCGAAACCGGCGCATCGAGCGACAACATCTTGGCCTTCGCCGCGATCTCGTGCGCGCCGCGCGCCGATCCGACATCGATCGTCGAGCTGTCGATGAACAGCGTGCCCGGCTTCGCCGCCGTCATCACGCCGCCGCCCCACACCGCCAGCGTATCCTTGCCCGCCGGCAGCATCGTCACGACGACATCGGCGCCCGTCACCGCATCCGCCGCCGACTTGGCGATCCCGACACCCGCTCCTCCAGCCTTCTGCAGATTGGCGGCGTTGAGGTCGAAGCCCGCGACCTCGTGTCCTGCCTTGACGAGATTTGCGGCCATGGGATTGCCCATGAGCCCGAGGCCAATGAAACCTATCTTCGACATGCCCGTTCCTCCATCAATCCGCTGCGCGGAGCCGAAGTGTTGGGCAACGGCTCAGCCTGATCGACCGCCGCGGCGCCACGCCGTCGAACGACCGCGCGATGTGTTGCCCAAATACCAGCCAATCGTCCCATGGCGTTCACCGGGATGGAAGGGCTCATGTGGTCGTGCATCGGCCCATAGACACGGGACGGTGCTCCCCTATACCTTCCGGTGGACTAGCCGCACCTTCACGCAAGTGATGAGAATGCAGCAGAGGTATGCCGTAGCCGTAGCACTGGTGGACAGGGACGGCCAAACGTCCGGCGCTTCCGTCGCCCGCGTTTGAGGAATTCGTCAAGGGAGAAGAAATGTCCTCGCCATCAATCGATTCCGAACCGGACTCGGGCTCCCGGTTCTCCGCCCTAGGCGTTTCTTTCGGCTTATTGCTCATCGCAATCGCTGTGCTCGGATACATGGCGCCGTCGTTCGGCTTGCCGTTCAGCTTGCATCAAGCCGCAGCCTGGGCGATGGGGATCACCGGTCTCGCCCTGCTGCTGCCGAGCTTCCTCCCGTTCAAGGCCATGCAGGACTATGCCGGCGGCATGTTCCTGATCGTGCTCGCCGTGATCGGCATCGCCGGCACGATGAACCTGAACTTCAAGACCACGACAGGCGTCGGTCCCGGCATGATGCCGCGCGCGACCGGCTTTATCGTCGCGGCGCTCGGTCTGATCTTGGTGATCAACGCTCTCTTCAAGAAGGGTGAGGGCCTGGATCGCTGGTCGATCCGCGGCATCATCTTCGTGCTCGGCTCGGCATTGCTGTTCGGCTGGACCATCCGCCCCCTCGGGCTGATCGTGGCGGGCCCGCTGGCAGTCGTGGTCTCCGCGTTCGCAGACCGTGATACGAAATGGATTGAAGTCATCATATTCGGGGTCGTGATGACTGTCGCCTGCATTGGCCTATTCAGTTATGGCCTGAAGCTTCCGATACCAATTTGGCCAACACAGATGCCTTACATCCCGGGCGTCGACACCATCAAATTCTGAGGGCCTCCCCGTGGAAGAAATCATCTCCAATCTCGGGCTCGGCTTCTCCGTCGCGCTCTCCTGGAAAAACCTGGGTCTCGCCTTCATAGGGTGTATGATCGGCACGCTGGTCGGCGTGTTGCCGGGTGTCGGCCCGATCGCCACCATCGCGATGCTGCTGCCACTGACCTTTGGCATCGATCCTATCGGCGCGCTCATCATGCTCGCCGGCATCTACTACGGCGCGCAGTATGGCGGCTCCACCACGGCCATTCTCGTCAACATTCCCGGCGAAGCCACCGCGGTCGTGACGACGCTGGACGGCCACCAGATGGCCAAGAACGGACAAGCTGGTATTGCTCTCGGCATCGCAGCTATAGGCTCTTTCTTCGCCGGCACCGTGGCGACGATCATGATCGCCGCTCTCGGCGTGCCTCTGACCAAAGTGGCCCTGCTGTTCGGCCCTGCCGACTACTTCTCGCTGATGGTACTGGGCTTGATGTTCGCCGTCGTACTCGCGCGCGGCTCGATCCTCAAGGCCATCGCGATCATCGTCTTGGGCGTTCTCATGTCGACCGTCGGCACCGATCTTGAAACCGGCGAGGAACGCTTGACGTTCGGCTGGAACGAGATTTCTGACGGCCTCGAGTTCACGACGATCGCCATGGGCATCTTCGGCTTCGCCGAAATCCTCAAGAACCTCGAGAATCCCGAGGCGCGCGGCGTCGTGCATGCAAAGATCGGCCGCTTGCTGCCCGGCTGGGCCGAACTCAAGCAGTCGGCCTTCCCGATTCTGCGTGGCACGTTCATAGGCGGCGGCCTCGGCATTCTGCCCGGCAACGGAGCAGTGCTCGGACCATTCGCGGCCTATACCATCGAAAAGAAGTTGGCCAAGGACCCCTCCCGCTTCGGTCGGGGAGCCATCGAAGGAGTCGCCGGTCCAGAGTCGGCCAACAACGCCGGTGCACAGACCTCGTTCATCCCGCTCCTCACTCTGGGCATCCCGCCCAACGCCGTGATGGCGCTGATGGTCGGCGCGATGACGATCCACGGCATCGTGCCGGGTCCACAGATCGTGTCGAAGCAGCCGCAGCTCTTCTGGGGCATGATCGCGTCGATGTGGATCGGAAACGTCATGCTGCTGATCATCAACTTGCCGCTCGTCGGTATGTGGGTGAAGCTGCTGAAGGTCCCCTACCGTCTGATGTTCCCGTCGATCGTGCTGTTCTGCTGCATCGGCATCTACTCGATCAACAACGCCCCGATCGACGTGATGATGGTCGCCGTGTTCGGACTGTTCGGATACTTCCTCATCAAGTTCGGTCTCGAGCCCGCCCCTCTTCTCCTCGGCTTTGTTCTCGGCCGTCTGATGGAAGAGAAGCTGCGCCAGGCCCTCGTGATATCACGCGGCAGCATGATGACCTTCATGGAGCGCCCGCTGAGCGGATCACTTCTGGTCCTCGCAGTGCTCGTTCTAGTCATCGCGATCCTCCCGAACATCCGTGGCAAGCGCGAAGAAGCATTCGCCGGCGATTGATCCAGGAGCCTGCTTCCGACATATCGAGAAATGAAAGAACCCCCGCGCTGCACATCGCAGCCGGGGGTTTTCGTATACCTGCTGAACTGAACCTTGGCGGCTCACCAGAATAGGAAGCCGAGATTAAGCCTTGCCCGCTACCATCGAAGACGCGGGCACCGGCAACCCAAGCTCGGCCATCACTTCAGCCGTGTGCTCGCCCAGCAAGGGCGGGGCCTGCATCGGCTGATCCGTCCGCGTTCCATCGAACCACATCGGCCGCATGATGACGCGCACCTTGCCCTTTACGGGATGTTCCACCATTTGGAACGATCCGAGGTGTTTGACCTGTTCATCCTCGGGCACTTCCGTAACGTCGAGGATTGGCGCGAACGGTACGTCAGCCTCTTCGAGCAGACGCATCCAGTGCTCGCGGGGCTTCATCTTGATCTTCTCTCCCGCAACCTCGGCGATGAGGTCGTAGTTCTCGATCCTCAGCATCCGGGATGCCACCCGCGGATCCCTTGAAAACTCTTCCAACTCCAATGCCTTGACGAAACCGTCCCAGAATTGCGGCTGCGACGACAGATGGATGCACAGAAGCGTCCCGTCGCCGCAGACCACCGCATACGACTGCGAGTTTCGAGCGCTCGTATAAGGATCGGACACGACGCCGAGAAACTCGTGATAGCCGAACGGATCGGGCATCAGCGCCAGCGTCGCGTCGATCATGTTGATTTCGACCCGCCGCGCGCGTCCCGTTCGTTCGCGCTCCAGGAGCGCCGCCAGAATGCCGCTCGCCGCATACGCTCCGCACACGTTGTCGGAGATCGTCGGCCCGGTAATCCGCGGCTTGTCCGGATCGACGAACAGGCTCGACATTCCCACGAGCGCCTGCGCCACCGCATTGTACGATGGCCGCATCGCGTAAGGCCCATCGGGTCCGAACCCCGTGATCGAGCAGTGGATCAGACGCGGATTGATCGCTTTCAGCGCATCGGGCGTGAGCCCCAGCCGCTCGAGCACCCCCGGCCGGTAGTTGTCGAGCAACACGTCGGCACGCTTCAACAAGGCGCTCAGCGCCGCCTTCCCATCTTCTGCGCGCAAATCCAGCGCCACGCTGCGCTTGTTCCGGTTGTACGAGCAGAAATGCGCGCTGTAGTCTCGGCTCGGCCCGAAACTGCGAAACGGATCCCCGCCGTTCGGGTTCTCGACCTTGATCACCTCGGCGCCCATATCTGCGAGCATGACACCCGCCGAAGACGCCGTGATCATGGTCGACAATTCGACAAGGCGAATTCCGGTCATCGGGCCGGTCGTCATGCGCCAGAACTCCGCAAGCAAGAACGTCGCAAAAAAGGAGGCCGGGGTTGGATTGCGAAGCCAATCTCCGCAACCCGCTCCCCGGCTCCAAAGGCTCGGAAAACTACTTCTTCTTCGTGTCGTCGGTCAGCATCGTGCCGAGCTTGAACGGCGCCATGACCGGCTTGTAGGCCTTCTTGTCGAGGAACTGCGACAGGCCCGTTTCGTAGGATTTCTCCTGATCGCCGACCTTGATCGCCTTGCCCTTCTCGGCGAGGTAGTCATAGGCCTGACCGAAGTCCATCATTCGCACGTGCCGGATCGCCTGCTTGGTCGCGCGCAGCACGCGCGGGCTCTTCAGCATCAGCTTCCGCGCGAGGTTCTCCGTCTCCGCGATCAGCTTATCGTGTGGCACTGCGAGATTGATGAAGCCGACGCGAGCTGCTTCGACGCCATCGAAGGGCTCGCCCAGACAGGCATACCAGAGCGCATGACGATAGATAACCGCATCGGCGACGACCTTGGAAACGAGCGCGCCGGGCAAGATACCCCAGTTTACTTCCGACAGTGAGAACGTTGCGTTCTCGGCAGCAACGACGAAGTCGGTTGCGAGCAACTGCATGAACGCGCCGCCGACGCAGTACCCTTCGATCATGCAGATCGTGGGCTTATCGTAGTTATAGAGCCGCTCCCAGCGCCACCGGTTGGCTTCCTCGCGGGCCTTGCGGCCTTGGCGCGGCTTACCCTCGTTCTCACGGAAGAACTCCTTGAGATCCTGACCGGCAGAGAAATTGCCGCCGGCACCGCGCAGAATGACGACCTTCGTGTCCGGATCGTCTTCGAGGATGAAAAGCGCGTGATCCATCTCCTCGTGCAGCGCCGGGCTCATTGCGTTGCGCTTCTCTGGCCGGTTCAGCGTCACCCAGGTGATGCCGTCCTGCTTGTCGATCTTGATGTACTTGTATTTGCGATCCGGCATAGGCTTCCTCTCCTCGATCAGTGCATTTTGAAAAGCCGTTTCATTGTTGGCCGGGGCAAAGTCTAGTGGCTATCCCAGCCGAACGAAACCCCCGTGTCGCCCCCAGCCCTGCAACGGCTGCATTGTGGATCTGCCTTGTCCGGACAGCGCGTCGGACGCTACTTGACGCCTTCAGGCTGTTTCTCGACCAACCGCCCATGCATCAGCGCCAGCTTCAAGCTGAGCATCAGCCACCCGATCGCGAACGGCACTGTGACGAAGGCGATCGCCGCCCCCCCCAATCCCAGCGTCTTCGAAAGCGTCCCGAACACCCATCCGGACCCGGCATCACCTGCCCGGAAGACAACCGTATCGACAAAGCTCTGTGCCTTGTACTTTGCTTCCCTGTCGACCGCCGTCCATAACACCCGAGCAGCAGGATTGGCGAACGCGAACCCCAGCGAGCGCTCCGCGACCATGATCGCGAGAATGACCCCCACCACCGGCGCAATCGCCAGTCCGATGAACCCACCGATCGCCACCAGCGGGACGCACGCGATGGCAAGCCCAAGACCGAGCTTCGACATCACCCGCCCCGTCATGAACAATTGCAACCCGATGGTCAGAACGCTCACCGCCAGATCCACGCGTGCCAGTATCTGCACCCGAGCTGCACGATCGACGATCGCAGCCCCGACGATCCTCGCCTGCTCCAGATAGAAATAGGTCAAGATCAGATTGGCGAGCAGCACCCACAGTGCGATCCCCATCAAATAGGGCGAATTCCACACCATCGAGGCGCCCGCGAGTATCCCGCTGCGCCTGGGCTCGCCCGCCTCGTCATCACGGCTGCGCCCCGCGAACAGGCTGCGCAGCGCCAGAGAGAGCACGAGCCCAAACCCGAGGAAGCCCGCGGAGATCAGCAACAACTTGTCCGTCCCGACAAC
>CANJPN010000062.1 GCA_947475855.1 Bradyrhizobiaceae bacterium | reverse complement strand
GTCTTGCGCAGGACCTCGAAGCGGAAGCCGTGGAAGTTGAAGGTCTGGCCCGCTTCCGGGATCGTCTGCGCTTCGTGGATCACGACGCCGGCGACCGTGGTCGCCTCCTCGCCAGGAATATCCCAATCCATGTGCCGGTTGAGGTCGCGGATCGGCGCGGAGCCATCGACCAGCACCGAGCCGTCGGCCTGCGGGCGGATTGCGGCGTCGGGCACATCGTGCTCGTCGGCAATCTGTCCGACGATCTCCTCCAGGATATCCTCGAGAGTTAACAGGCCCTGGACCTCACCGTACTCGTCGACGACCATCGCGAGCTGCGCCTTCCGCTTGAGGAACGCGTTGAGCTGGGCCTTCAGGCTCGTCTGCTCCGGCACGAACCACGGCGGCGTCACGAAACTCATGATGTCGAGCTTGGCTATGTCCCAACCGACCTTCACCAACGCCCCCAGCATATCCTTGGTATGCAGGATGCCGACAATGTTCTCGGGCTTGTCGCGCCACACGGGGACACGAGTGTACTGGGAACTGACGACCGTCTCGACGATGCGCTCTGGCGGATCGGCTGCGTCCACCATCTCCATCTTGGTCCGGTGAATCATGATGTCGCCGACCTGGAGCTGCCCCAGATCGAGCACACCGCCGAGCATGTTGGCGTCACCCTTGCCGACCGCGCCTTCCCGCTGCGATAGCTCGATGGTTCCGCGCAGTTCCTCGTGGCGAGCGAGAATGTTGGCGTTGTCGTCCATCTGGCCGGGTGTCAAACGGAGGAGCTGGCGCACGATGAACGCGATCGTGATCGTGAAGGGTGTAAGCGCCATGATGATAAGGCGCATCGGCCATGCCAGAAGCAGAGCGGCACGGTCGGGACCCGCCATGGCATAAGTCTTCGGAAGCACGGCCGAGAAGATCACAATGAGGATCGTCATGATGGCAGTTGCGTAAGCCACCCCGACCTCGCCCACCAGCGTAACTGCCAGCGAAGAGGCCAAAGCGGCAGCCATCACGTCCACCAGCGTGTTGCCCAGCAGCACCGTGCCGATCATCTTCTCGGGATTGTCGAGAAGGCTATTCACCAAGGCTGCCCGGCGGTTGCCATCCTGCTCCAGCGACAGCATGCGGGCTCGTGATGCTGCGGTCAGTGCGGTTTCGGTGCCATTGAAAAAGGCGGAAAGCACCAGCAGCACGAAAATGGCGACGACGTAGACTACGATTTCGGGTGACATGATCTCGTGATTTCGTGGGTATCGTGACTTCGAGGGCTGGGCCAGCCCAGTTCCGGTAACTCGATCTCTATAGCACGCATCACGGGCCGAGGGGGGCCGCAGCACTGGACACCCTGAACAGCCCCGGCCGGAGAGGCCACCGTTCCCACCCTTCTTGCCACAAGTATCGCTGTCACAGCTCTGCAATGGCCGCATGCCAATGCCGGGTTATCCCCCGGTCACGCTTTATTTCGGGTCGCGCCCATGCTAACGCGCTCCTGAAATCGCAGACGCGTTCCGGCACGAGGCCCCCGTCTATCCGTGATTTCAACCTCTGGAGCTACAGCCATGCCCAAGGGCGCCGTTACCGACATCGATCGGGTGGGGCTGACGTTCGACGACGTTCTGCTTCTGCCGCAGTCCTCGGATGTCATGCCCGGCCAGGTGGACGTGAGCACGCGGATCACCAAGACCGTCGAGCTCAAGATTCCCATCGTATCGTCAGCCATGGATACGGTGACTGAAGGCAGGCTCGCCATTGCCATGGCGCTGGCCGGCGGCGTCGGCGTGATCCACCGCAATCTCGAACCGGAGATACAGGCGTCGCATGTCGAGCGCGTGAAACGCTTCGTTTCCGGCATGGTCGTCGATCCCCTGACCATCGCGCCCGCCGCCACGCTGAAAGACGCGCTGGACCTGATGAGTCGCAATCGCATTTCAGGCGTGCCGGTAGTGGAGCCCAAGACGAAACGCCTCGTCGGTATCTTGACCAACCGCGACGTCCGTTTCGCCACCAACACGGCGACGCCTGTCGCCGAGCTCATGACGCGCGAAAAGCTGATCACCGTGAAAGTGGGCGTCCAGCAATCGGAAGCCAAACGGCTCTTGCACGCCCACCGGATCGAGAAGCTGATCGTTGTGGACGATGACTATCGCTGCGTCGGCCTGATCACGGTGAAGGACATCGAGAAGGCTGAAAAGAACCCGAACGCGGCCGTTGATGAACAAGGCCGCCTGCGTGTCGCCGCGGCGACGACCGTCGGCGAGGACGGCTTCGAGCGCACCGAACGGTTGATCGCGGCGGGCTGCGACCTGATCGTGGTCGACACGGCACACGGCCACTCCATCCGCGTCCTCGAAGCGGTCAATCGCATCAAGAAGATGTCGAACCGCACTCAGGTCATCGCAGGCAATGTTGCGACGGCCGACGGTACGAAGGCGCTGATCGATGCCGGCGCGGACGCGATCAAAGTGGGTATCGGGCCAGGTTCGATCTGCACGACGCGGATTGTCGCAGGCGTCGGCGTGCCCCAGCTCACTGCCATCCTCGACTGCGTCGGCGCGGCTGCGAAGCAGGGCATTCCGATCATCGCCGACGGCGGTGTTCGGTTCTCCGGCGATATCGCGAAGGCGCTGGCTGCAGGCGCGAGTTGCGTGATGATCGGCTCGCTGCTCGCTGGCACAGATGAAAGCCCCGGCGAGACCTATCTCTTCCAGGGCCGGACCTATAAGGCCTATCGCGGCATGGGCTCGGTTGGCGCGATGGCGCGGGGCAGCGCCGATCGCTATTTCCAGCAGGAAGTAAAGGACGAGCTGAAGCTCGTGCCGGAAGGCATCGAGGGACAGGTCCCCTACAAAGGTCAAGTCGGCGCGGTGCTGCATCAGCTCGTTGGTGGCCTGCGCGCCGGCATGGGCTATGTCGGCGCGAAGAACCTCGACGAGTTGAACAAGCGGGCACGGTTCATCAGAATCTCGCCAGCCGCCATGAGGGAGAGCCACCCCCACGGCGTGGCCATCACACGCGAAAGCCCGAACTATCGAGGCGGCTCGTGACGGCGATTCCGATGCGGCACCACGGCGGCGCGCTTATGTGTCTGCGCGCCGCTCGAGGCTGAAACTGCCCTTATTTGCGCGGGTGCCCGATACCCAGCGGCTTTGCGTCGACCAGCACGATGGACAGACGTGCGCGGGCCTTCGAGCGGTTCATCCAGGCGTGGTTGGTGCCGCGCTGTACCATGACATCGCCAGCGCGCAGGGTGACTGTGGAGTCATCCATATCCATGTCGATCTCGCCTTCCAGGCAGGCGATGTAGTCGATCGTCTCGGTGCGATGCATGATGCCTTCCGCGCCTGGGTCGAACTCCATCACGATGAAGCGCGTGCCGTTCGGCGGCGGTTGCGTCGGGAGCTTGCGCCCGCCGCAGTCCTCGATTTCGCCTACTTCCCCGACGGGGATCTCGATGGGCATCGTGTCAGAAGCCCAAACGGCGATCGAAGCGGATGTCGGCGCATTTGTCTTCACGTTCTCCGCTAAACCGTCGATCAGAACCTTGGCCTTATTGTTGCGGCCGTGGCCGGTGACGATACGGCGGAGTTTGCGCGGGCTGGTCGTGCTCATAGTTCCTCCTCGTTGATTGATGATCTTCACGCGCCGCGCAGTTCGAGCTCGGCGAGAATTTCAGTGGTGTGCTCGCCGATCAGTGGCGGCGCGCGCATCTCGGGCACAGGACGGTTGCCGTCGACGAGCACAGGGCATGCGATGCCGGTGATCTCGACTTGGGTTGGATGCACCATGCGAGCAAGCGTCCCCAGGGCCTCCACCTGCGGATCTGCGACAGCATCAGCCACGGTATGTACCGGCGAGAACGGCACATCCGTCTTGTCGAGGAGCATCATCCACGCACCCCGGTCGCGCATGCCGAAACGCTTCTGCAGGATCGTGGCAAGCTCGTGATAGTGCCTCACGCGGTCCTGATGCGTACTAAACCGCGCGTCTGAAGCAAGGTCGTCCGCACCCAGCGCGGCGATCAGCTCGCCCCAGAACTTCTCGGTTGTCGACAGATGCACGGCCAGCATCTTTCCGTCCCTGCAGGTGAGCACAAATGCTTGGCTGCGCGTGATGCGCGTGAACTTGCCACTCGTCTGGTTATTGCGGGTCAGGCCCAGATAAATATCCTGAATAAATGCCATGGAAGATTCCAGCATGTTGACCTCGACGCGCCGGCCCCGGCCGGTGCGCGCCCGTTCGGCGACCGCGCCGAGAATGCCATAAGCCGCGTACATGGCAGTGACGTTGTCGGCGAGCGTCGGTCCGAAGGCCTCGGGATGCTCGGGATCGACGAGAAGGCTCGTGATGCCCGACAGCGCCTGCCCGACATGATCGAAAGCAGGCCGCGCCCGGTAGGGGCCGCCCGTTCCGAAACCGGTGATCGAGCAATGGATGAGACGCGGATGGCGCTCACCGATCGCATGCGGTTCGAGCCCGATCCGGGCCAGGACGCCGGGGCGATAGTTGTCGATCAAAACATCGGCGGTCGAGACAAGGCGCGCGAGAATCTCCTGGTCGGCAGGAACAGCCGTATCCAGCACGATGCCCCGCTTGTTGCGGTTGAAGGCGAGAAACGTGGCCCCGTAGTGACCACCATGGCTCTTACGGAACGGGTCACCCTCCGGCCGCTCGACTTTGATAACGTCGGCACCGAGATCGCCCAGCATCATCGCGGCCAGCGGCGCCGTGATGAACGAGCCCAACTCGACGACGCGAAGCCCCGAAAGCATCCTTCCTCCCCTCTCATTCTTCTCGTCACATCGGGCACTGGAAGGGGCGCCCTGTCAATGCGGCCAGCATGCGAGCCGGATGCGGACCGGGATCGGCCGACAATCAAGTCCCGATCACTTTCAGGCGCCCGATTGTCACGCAGGAAACCGTGTTACTACAGTTGCCAGGCTAGAACATGAGCTTGGTTTTCGCCGGGAGATCGGAATGCGGTATGTGATCGGCGCCCTGACCGGGGCGTTTGCCCTGATGCAGTGGCCAGCCATCGCCTCGGCACAACCCGCAGCGCCTGTCGCCACGCCACCAAGGGTAGCTCCGGTCGCCAAAGCCGATCCGGCTCAGCCCGAGATCGCAGCCGATATCCACGAGGAGATCGCCCACGTCGAAGCTACGGTCCGGCTCCTCAACGGCGCGACGCATACCGGCAACTTGGTGATCACGCATTTCCGTCCAGACGGTCCAGGACCGTTCCCCGTGGTCGTGTTCAACCACGGACGCACATCCGTCACACGGCACGAGCCTGTCCGCTGGCGGATGCCGGTGCTCGCCCGTTACTGGGTGCGGCGAGGGTTCGCAGTGATGGTGCCGACGCGGATCGGTTACGGCGAAACCGGCCAGACCGTGGATCCGGAAGCATCGGGGGCATGCGCGACAGCCGATTTCCGGCCGGTTCTCGACAACATGACGGCCCAGATCGCGCGCACGGTGGAATTCGCGCGCACGCTGCCGTGGATTGACGGCAAGCGCGTCGTTCTGGCGGGCGCGTCCTACGGCGGCTTCGCGACAATCGCGGCGACTGCCCGGCAAATTCCGGGTGTGGTCGGCGCGGTAAACTTCGTTGGCGGGCTCGGCGGGAACCCGCAGCACAGACCTGGCTCGCCGTGTCAGGCGCAAGGAATTGCCGCGATCGCAGCCGAATTGGGAGCGAAATCGCGCGTGCCGATGTTGTGGCTCTACGCGGATAACGACACCTACTGGGGCAAGGAGTGGCCGCGGCGCTGGTTCAATGCTTTCAACGGGGCCGGTGGGCGGGCCCAGCTGACGAGCTTTCCCGCCGTCGGCGATGAAGGCCACAAACTGATGAGCGGCGGCTTTCCATTGTGGCGTCCCGTGGTCGATCAATTCGTCGCGACACTCGGCTTTCCCCTGCCGGCGGCCGCACCCAAACTCAGCGCATCCGGCTTTGCCGAGATTACCGACGTCACGAAAGTCCCACACGTGAAGCCGTCCGTCCGCACGGACGCCTACGCGAAATTCCTCGCAGCCGACGTGCCGCGCGCGTTCGCGCTCGCGCCGAGCGGGGCCTGGGCGTGGCGGTCGGGCCTGGATGCTGCCGACGTGGCGCTGGCGCGCTGCCAAAAGAGCGCGCGCACGACCTGCAGTCTCTATGCGGTCGACGATAGAGTGGTGTGGAAAGCCCAGGACAGGTAGACTGCAAAGCCATGAGCACGCTGCCACCAGATCCTGCTTTTCCCGCCGTGCCGTCTTCACCCGTCCAGCCTTCGATTGCATTGGCCCTTGGCGGTGGCGGCGCGCGCGGCCTTGCCCACATCATCGTCCTGGAAGCCATCGACGAGCTCGGCCTGAAGCCGAAGATGATCGCGGGCACCTCGATCGGCGCGCTCATGGGAGCAGCCTACGCTATGGGTCTACCAGGCTACCGGCTGCGCGCGATCATGGAGGAAACGCTCGGCAATCGGATCGACCTCGTGCGACAGTTGTTCGCCGCGCGGTCCGAGCCCATCCAGCATTTGCTGCGGCTGTTGCCAGTAAGATCGTCGCTGCTATCGCCGGACGCCCTGCTGGAGCGGCTCATCCCCGAGTTCGAAGGTCAAACTTTCGAGACCCTGCAAATCCCGCTCAAGGTCGTAGCGACCGACCTTGTCCAGAGGGAAGCTGTGGTGATCGACAAGGGGCCACTGAGGCAGGCGGTCGCGGCGAGCATCGCCATTCCGCTTGTATTCTCCCCGATCGCCGACAAGGGTCGTGTGCTGGTGGACGGCGGGCTGGTCAACCCGCTGCCGTTCGATCTCATTGCGGGCGTGGCTGACATCACGATCGCAGTCGACGTCAGCGGGGCTGCCTCCAGCACCGCGCTCGACGACCGGCCATCGGCGATCGAGGTGCTGATGCAGTCGATTCACATCATGGAAAAGTCGATCACCAACCAGAAGCTCCGCTCTGAGCAACCCGACATCTATCTCGACGTCGAACTCGACGGTTTCGGCGTGCTGGAGTTCTGGCGGGCGAACGAGATCATGGCCGCAGCCAGTCCGATCAAGAACAAGTTGCAGCAACAGCTAAAGCGGTTGATGGCAGCGCCCCGACTTGAGGCTGCATCCCCTGGGGATAGCCAACCGAAGTGATCAATCCGAGGCTTGGCCTTTGCTGGCTGCTTTGACCTCGGCATTCCCCCGTCTATGATCCATAAGACATCAAACGAGACGAGCCAGGAGAGCGAAAAGCATGACCAGCCCAGCCGAGGGCCAGCCCGTGGACCAGGGTTTCAAGGACGCGATGCGACGCTTAGCGGGCAGCGTTACGGTCGTAACCGTTGCAAGCGGCGCGGAGCGCCACGGCACCACCGCCACTGCAGTTACGTCGCTCAGCATGAACCCGCCGTCACTGCTCGTGTGCTTCAACCGCGACAGCCGCCTGCACGCGATGCTGAGCGCGGCGGACAAGTTCTGCGTAAACCTGCTGCACACCGACAACGTCGACGTGTCGAAGCTGTTCTCGAGCCCGGTTACGAGCGCGGAACGCTTCGCGGGTGGACATTGGAGCTCGTCTGCCGAAGGCCCACCCTACCTCGAGGATGCGCAATCGAGTATTCAATGCGCCAAGGACCAGCAGATCGATTATGGCTCGCATACGATCTTCATCGGCCGCGTCCTCTCCGTGCGCAATCGCAACGACATCTCGCCGCTCGTCTACTGCAACGGCAACTACGTCCGGACATCCGATCTCGCCAAAAAAAAGAAGCCGGGTTGAGCGATTGATTCCCACCTGACGAGGAGACTGTCATGAAGAACTGGCAGAAGCTCATTCCTCCCGCGGAGCTGGAAGCATATCAGCGCTCAGGCTTTCACGGCGATCTAGCGATGGGCGAAAGGGCGGCGCTGATCGTGGTCGATGTCACGTTTGGCTTCACGGGATCGCGCGGACTGACGCTCGCGGAAGCGGTCGCAGAATTTTCCGCAGCGTGCGGTCCGTCATCGTGGGTCGCGATGCCGAAGATCGCCCACTTGATCGAGATGTTCAGGGCGCGCGGGCTGCCGATCATATACTCACGCTCCCGTCTTGACGACATCGGCTGGACCGGGAAGGCGACAAAAGCCAAACGCGCTGCACGACCGCTTACGGCACAATTCAACACCTTTCCAGATGAGATCGCGCCGAGAGAGGGCGAGTGGGTTCTCGAGAAAACCAAGGCCAGCACTTTCTTCGGGACGCCGCTGGCGACATATCTCGTCAAGGAGCGCGTCGACACCTTGGTGTTCGCTGGCGTCTCGACATCAGGCTGCGTGCGGGCCAGCGTCGTGGACGGGTTCTCGCACGGCTTCTCGACATTCGTCATCGAGGATTGCTGTTTCGACAGGTCCGAGTTCGCGCATGCGGCCAACCTGTTCGACATGAGCGGGAAGTACGCCTCGGTGCTGTCGCTTGGAGAGCTTGAAGGCTTGTTGTCTCCGGTAAGGCGGGCAGCAGAATAAAACTTACGAAGACACGCAGATCGTGACGGCCCTGAAGTCGCGGACCATCGTTCACCCGACTGACGTCATCCGCTGCGCTGCTGCTTCAAGCGTTGCAGTCGCTCCTCACGGTCGCAGATCGTCTCGCCGCCTGGAAGGCGGATGTCGCGGACCAAAGCCAGGACGTGCCGGTCGGGCAAGCTCGCGAATCTCGTGGCTACGGCAGCACCGATAAAACCAACAGGCACGCCGAACACGGCGGACAAGGCACCGGGAACGCCCAGCCATGCCGCTTCTCCCGCCATGATCGCCAGAAGCGCCGTGACAAAGCCCGCGATCATGCCGGTGCAAGCGCCGAAGGCATTGAGCCTCTTCCACAGCACCGACAGCACGATCACCGGAAACATCGACGACCCCGACAGCGCAAGGGCCCAAAGCGCGAGATCCAACGGGTCCGCGGGCACGAATATGGCGATCCAACCGGTCAAGATCGCGACGACCGGAAGCGCCAAGCGCACGACGTTGACCCGCATTCCCGCTGGTGGCGACCAGACGAGGCCGGCCACCCCGTCCTCTGCCAGTACGTTGGCGATTGCTGTGATTGCGGAGGTCGCCGCCAACAGCGCAGCCGCCACCGCCCCAGCGAGCGCCATGTACACCACTATGGGCGAGAACCCACCCGCGATCGGAAGTGCGAACAGTACGGCATCGCGCTTGAACCCGACTTCACCCAGGAGCACGCGGTCTCCGGTTACCTTGACACCTGCCACCCCGAGTTCGACCAACTGGCGGAACCACTGTGGCAATTCCCGTGGCGACTTACCGACAACCTGATCCATCAGGATGTCCCGCAGGAAAACGGCCACCGACGCAGCCGAGATCAGCACGAGACCGCTGAACACAATCGCCCATGCCACCGACTTGCGGGTGTCATAGACGCCCGGCGTGCAAACCGTACGCGGCAGCAGCCACGGAGACGCTGCGATGCCGCAGGTTACGGTCAAAATCATCAGGATGAACGAGATTGGACCGACGCTGATGTAGGGCTGGGCAATTCGGTTGGCGAGAACCGTCAACTCCTGACCGGCAAAGTCCAGCCCGAGCATGGGTGCGATATTGATCGGTACGCCCCGCATCGCCTCCATTCGTCCAAGGCCGCGCAATACCGGGCCGTGGCTCAACTGCGGGAACGGCAGGTTTGTCTCCAGCGCCGCAACAATGCCGACCGGCACGACGAGCGCGATCAATACGACGATACCTTGTCCTGCATTCGACCAAGTCAAAGACCTGACGCCGCCGAGGACCACCATGGGGATGATGGCGAACACCAGCAATTGTGTGACGAGGCCCTGGGACCAACCCGAGAGCCAACCGGCAGCATAGGCCCCCATCTTCAGTTCGGCGACTGCGACGAGAACCATAGGCACCAGAATCACGGCGGCGGCAACGATGCGCGCCAGCCGGTTGTCGAGGCGGCGGCCGAGGTAGCTCGGCACCGTATAGGAACCGTGTTTGCGCAGATATGGCGCGACGAGCAGTGCCATCATGACGAAGCCGGCCCAGATGCCGATGGCAATGCACCAGGCGTCGAAGCCGTTGATGAAGTACAAGCCGGTCATGCCGACGAGGCCGGTCGCTCCCAGGGCGGACAAGGCGAGCACTAAGCCCGTATATACCGCCGGCACGCGCCGTCCGGCTGCAAAATACTCCGAAGGTTCACGGCACGCCCCCGCTGCTCCGACGGCGATGAACAGCACGATAGGGCCGGCCAGCATGGCCAGCCGAAGCAGGCCATCGGAAAAACCCAGCTGCTCGAGCACAAGCAGGACCAGCACGAGCCCAGCAGCCGCGCTGGTGAAGATCCCGAAATAGGTCCCCAGCATCGGATTGACGAGACGGCGTTGGGAAGTCGCTGCCATGAACTGCCTGCTGAAGCGCGTCAGGTCTCAGTCAAAACTATCTGCGGCACACTTCGAGAAGCCCGGCTTTCTGGCCCGGGTCGCGCTTCAGATATCTTCGTTGGCACCATGCCAGTGATCGATTGCGTCCTGGCGGTTGATGAACGAGGCAACGGTGAAAATCGAGATCAGCAGCAGCCCGTGTCCCATCATGAAATAACCCAGAGGGAAGCCAAGAAACTTGTTATGATTCAGCCGATCGACATACAACGGCAGCACAAGAACCAGCAGCAGGAACGGCAACAGGCTCGCCACCATCTGCCATTTGGTATGGCGCCAGTAAGGTTTACGTTCCTCGAGTTCCATGCCCCGTTGTCCCTCGTTCCGACGTACTGATACGGCCCCCCGATCCGCCCCGTTGGACAAACGGCCGGATCAGGCAACGCCAACGCGACGCTCGGCCAAGAGTATGGTTTTTTCTAGAGCCCAGTTGCGCCTTTCCCGGCAAATCATGCTTGGCCGGTAAGCGTCAATGTGACGGGCTATTGTCAAGTCCTATAGCCCACTGCTTAAGTGTCGCGATCCGAGTACGAAACTGCCAGTCGAACTCTTTAGTGCTGAGATGGACCGATCCGGGCTCACCCAGCCAACATAGTCGCAGCTCAGGGCCGCTGTCTCCTGCCCACATGGCCGGTTTCGCCTCGAAACCAGCCGGGCTAATGCGGGGCTGGCGCAAGAGCTGCCGAAATGCGAGGAAGCGCAATGGCCAAGCAGAGGATCGTAATCGTCGATGACCATCCCCTGTTCAGGGGAGCGCTCAATCAGGCGCTGAGCACTGCCATCAGCGGCGTCCAGATCCTGGAGGCGGGCTCCCTCGAAGAGCTTTCCGAGACGCTCGACAAGCACAAGGATGTCGACCTCGTTCTGCTGGATCTCAGCATGCCCGGCGTGCAGGGTCTTTCGGGGCTGCTGTTCCTGCGCGCCCAGAGCCCGGAGATCCCCGTAGTTGTCGTGTCGGCCAGTGAAGACCCCACGATCATCCGGCGCGCGCTGGAGTTCGGGGCGTCCGGTTATGTGCCGAAGTCCTTGCCTGTTGAAACGATCCGCGAGGCGGTGCGCCACATCCTGGACGGCGGCGTTTGGAGCCCGCCCGACATTCCCCTCGATGGCGCGGCCGACCCGGAAGCGCGGGATCTCGCCACGCGGCTGACGACGCTCACGCCGCAGCAGGTCCGCGTGCTGATGATGCTCGGCGAGGGACTGCTCAACAAACAGATCGCCTACAAGCTCAACGTGTCGGAGGCGACCATCAAGGCGCACGTCTCGGCGATTCTCCAAAAGCTTGGTGTCGACAGCCGTACTCAAGCCGTGATCGCGATCGGCAAGATCGGCAGCACCGAATGGACCAAGCAACCAGACGCCGGACCGGCGCGGTAAGCTCGCACGGCTTGCGATCGATGTGCTCGCCAGCGTCTGCTCGCCCCGAAATCCGGCGGCGACTATCCTTTGCCGACCATTCCCGCCACGAGTCCTGCAACGACGTCCGGTGCCTCGACATGGGCGGAATGTCCAGCACCTCTGATGATCTCCAGCCGAGCCCCCCGAAAGCCCTTCGCATAGGCCTCCGCATGGGCCCGCGGGACCATGTGATCATGCTCGCCGCACGCCACCAGGACGGGTCCTTTATAGCGATGGAGTTGCTCGATCAGCTTGCGGTCGTAGAGATAGGGAGGCGTGAAGCCGATTTGTGAAGCAAACCGGAACATCCGATATCTCAGCAGCTCTTGCTCGATCTCGCCTCGCCCATCCGGAAACAACTGCATTCCGGCCTTGGGGTCGCGCGCCGCGAACAGCATATGACGGAGGTCGTTGTAGTATATCCCGTCTTCCGGCTGAGCGACCCAGAATATGTCCGCAATAGGGTTGCCGGAAACGAAAAGCCCTGTCGCGCCGATCAGCGACAACGAGCGCACGCGCTGCGGCAGGCGAACAGCAAGTTCGGCCGCAATCCATCCCCCGACACAGGCTCCTGCGAGGTGGAACGTCTCGATGCCCAGCGCATCTGCGAAATCGAGGTACTGTTCCACCACATCGTGCACGGAATCGAGATCGTCGCGCTCGTCTGTCTGCGCACACCCGACGTGCGCCGGCGCGATGAGATCGCACGACCTCGCCAGATGCTCATGAAACGGCAATAGGCCGGCTGACGCGGCGTGCACATCGGCGAACCCGTGAAAATAGATCAGCGGCGCGCCGGAGCCTGTTCGAATGACGGCAATCTTGCGGCCCATCACATCGATCATCTTGCTGCTCATCGTCCGCCCCCCAGGTTCTCATCGAGACCGGGATAGTCCCGCGCAAACAGCTCCTTGGAGTCCTTGCGCAGATGCGGCAGGACCTCGGTCGCAAACAATCGCATGCTCTTGCGCGCATGCTCGGCCTTCATGTTTCCGAAATGGAACTGGATCAGGAAGTTGCCAACTCCCGCCATCTCGATCAGCTCCCACAGACGTCGTCGAACGGTTGCAGGACTTCCCGCGATGATCGAGCCGCCCGCATCGAGTTCTTCCCAGCTCTTGGCGTCGCCCAATCGGTCCTCGCCGGGTTTCGTGTTCCGCAGGAACTGCTCCCATGACTTGACCGACTGAGAGGGAATACCCGGTCCGAACGTCTGGGTGCGCCCGATGCGCCGCAAATGCCCCTTCAAGGTGTTCCGCAGAAAATACCAGACGCCTTCCTGCGCCTCCTGCCGCGCGCTCTCATCGGCTTCGGATACGTAGACGGACAATAGAACGCCCATACGGAAGGCTGGAAGGTATCACCATGCTTCTTGATCACTTCGGCGAAGCGATTTGCGGCCGCGCGCGTCGCTGAACCGTGCACGCGCGAAGACAGGAAATAGTCGAAGCCGCGCTTGGCGACTTCTTCCATCGTCTCGGAAGAAAGAGAGCCGGGAATCCACACCGGCGGATGCGGCTTCTGACGCGTCTTGGGCCAGATATTCACGTATCGCAGCGGGTAGTTGGGGCCTTCGTGCTCGAACGGCCCATCTTCTTTCCACGCCCGGACGCAGAGGTCGATCGCCTCCCAATATCGCCGGCGTGATTTTGCAGAAGACAGATTGTAGTTGAACGCCTCAGGTCCGCCGCCGACCGCAAAACCGGCGATGATACGGCCTCGCGACATCATGTCGAGCATCGCATACTCTTCGGCAACGCGCAGAGGATTGAGATGCAACGGAATGAAGTTGCCCAATACGACGATCTTCCCGCGGCTCGTCCGCTGGCTGAGCGCGGCAGCGATGATGTTGGGCGACGGCATGAGGCCATAGACGTTCTGATGATGCTCGTTCAGCACCATGCCATCGAATCCCAACTCCTCCGAATAGACGAGCTGATCGATGTACTCGTCGTAGAGATCGGCTGACTTTTCGCTGTCCCACAGCTTGTTTGGTACGGTAACCCAGCCAGTATCGTACTTCTCATCGAAATCCGGCGGCAGATGGGGATACGCCATGAAATGCCAGCAGAAGAATTGTGCCGATGGCATGCTCGTGCCTCCCTAGCGATGCATCCCGGGCCACCCCGGACATTCGTGATGGCAACATTCTGCGTCCTACATCACGCGATGTCACGCAGCCCTCGTAAAATGAAACGGCAATTCACTCGTGCCGACTACTCACGCTGGCAGAAGTGGTGAAGCCGGTATAGCTTTGCCGATCGGGGCCAAATGCCGCGAGTGCCAACCGTGAATGGAGGCGCCAACCATGAGCCAACGTTTCAGTCATATTGCACTCGGGGAGTGCCTTCGGGTCCTGGCGATCGTGATCTGGGCGCTGATACTTTCTCCCCAAGCGGTCCGCGCGCAGGACGCCTTCAAGGGCAAGACCATCACGATGCACGTGGCTGCCGGGGCGGGCGGCGGGTATGGACACTACGGCCAACTCATGGCGCAGCATCTGGGGCGGCACATTCCCGGTGAGCCCAATGTGATCGTCTCATACATGCCCGGTGCAGGCGGTCTCAACGGGGCCAATCATCTCTACAACCTCGCAGCGCGCGATGGTACCGCGCTCGGCGTGCTGGTCTCGCCAGCTCCCGTGCAAGCGATGATGGAGCCGGCTGCGCGCTATGACGTCAATAAGTTCAATTGGATCGGAGTGGTCGTGCCGGTGATCCAAGCGCTGACCGTCATGAGACACGCGCCAGCTCAAACGATCGAAGCCATGCGCGAAACCGAGATCGTCGCTGGCTCAACGGGCCCGGCCTCCGACACCTTCACGGTACCGCAACTGGTCAACTACGCGCTCGGCACCAAGATCAAGATCGTCATCGGCTACAAGGGAACCGCCGACATCGCGCTCGCCATGCGACGTGGTGAAGTGCATGCCTGGGCTGGCCCATGGACATCGAAGTCCGCACAGTTCCCGGATCTGCTCGATCCCGCCATTGCGACCCAGCTTCTGCAGTTCGGCCTGAAAAAACCGGCAGGCCGAGAGGCCGTGCCACTCTTGACGGAGCTCGTCACCGATCCAGCAAAGAAGTCAGTCGTCGAGTTCCTGTCCGGCCCGACCGCACTTGGATACAGTCTTGCAGCTCCGCCAGAGGTACCCGCCGATCGCATCGCGATCCTAAGGAATGCATTCAATGCGATGGTCAAGGATCATGTCTTCCTCGACGACGCCAAGCGCGGGCGCTCGGTCGTCGAGGCAACTGGCGGCGAGGAATTGCAGGCCATCGTCGGTCGCATCACCAGCGTGCCTCCCAACGTCGTCGCCGAAGCCAAACGAGTCCTGACACCACCCGGTAAATAGCTTGCGCTGCTGCATCCTCGGGGAGCAGCGGCCCGACCCGGCCCCCTCTCCTTCGGTCATGTCGCTGACGCGCATTGCGGTCTAGAGCATCATCCGATCATTCGATCGCCCCAGAGGCAGACCCGTATGATCGGAAACTGCTCCAGGCGGGGCCGGAAGCGTCAACTCGAGCGCGGCGGATCACGCCTTCTTCAACGCCACCTCGATCTCTTGGAGCACACCAGGGTCCTCGATGGTGGCGGGCATCTTCCAGGTTTCGCCATCGGCTATCTGGCGCATGGTGGCGCGTAGAATTTTCCCGGAGCGCGTCTTGGGCAGGCGCTTGACGATGTATACGTCCTTGAACGCGGCGACCGGGCCGATCACCTCTCGCACCAGCTTGACGATCTCGGGCGCAATCTCGGTGCTTGAGCGGTTCACACCGGAGTTCAACACAACGAAACCCGCAGGGAGTTGGCCCTTCAATTGATCCGCGACCCCAACGACGGCGCACTCCGCGACATCCTTGTGCTGGGCGACGACCTCTTCCATCTGGCCGGTGGAAAGGCGATGGCCGGCGACGTTGATCACGTCGTCTGTGCGCGCCATGACGTAGGCATAGCCATCGGCGTCTCGGTAGCCGGCGTCCGATGTCGTGTAGTAACCGGGGAAGTCCGACAGGTAGCTCTTGCGGAAGCGCTCGGCGTTGTTCCACAGCGTTGGCAGACATGACGGCGGCAGCGGCAGCTTGATCGCGAGCGTGCCGGTCTCACCGGGCTTCACCTGGTGGCCCTTCTCGTCGAGCACCTGCAGGTCGTAGCCGGGCATCGGCACTGTCGGGGAGCCGTACTTGACGGGCAATGCGCCCAATCCGACGGGATTGCCGCAGATCGCCCAACCGGTTTCCGTCTGCCACCAGTGATCGATCACGGGAACACTGAGCTTGGCCTCAGCCCACTTGATGGTTTCGGGGTCGGCGCGCTCGCCCGCGAGGAACAGCGTGCGAAAACCGCGCAGGTCGTAATTAGCGATCAGCTTGCCTTCCGGGTCCTCTTTCTTGATCGCGCGGAACGCAGTGGGCGCGGTGAACAGCGCCGACACACGATGCTCCGCGATAATGCGCCAGAACGCACCGGCGTCGGGCGTGCCGACGGGCTTGCCCTCATATACGAGCGTGGTCGCTCCATGCAGCAGCGGCGCGTAGCAGATGTAGGAGTGGCCGACGACCCAGCCGACATCAGATGCGGCCCAGAACACTTCTCCCGGCTCGATGCCGTAGTGGTTTTTCATCGACCATTTCAGCGCGACCATGTGGCCGCCATTGTCGCGTACGACGCCTTTGGGCGAGCCGGTCGTACCCGAGGTATAGAGAATGTAAAGCGGATCGGTCGCAGCGACGGAAACACAGCCGGCCTTCCGCCCCCCCTTCTTCGCGTCATGGACGAGGCTCTGCCAATCGTGATCGTTTGCGCCCATCTGCGCCGCTGCCTGCGGCCGTTGCAAGAGAAGAGTGTTCTGCGGCTTGTGCTCCGCCAGTTCGATCGCCTTGTCGATCAGCGGCTTGTAGGGAATGACGCGCCCTGGTTCGATGCCGCAAGACGCCGCCATGATGAGGACGGGCTTGGAATCG